>JBFGDF010000003.1:0-67436 GCA_041580775.1 Gemmatimonadales bacterium | reverse complement strand
TCGCGCGATACGGGCCGCCGATCGAGAGGGCGGCGACGAGCCGGTCAATGCGGAAGTCGTCGTTGACGTCCACGATCGCGCGCAGCCCGAGGGGGATGCGCCCGCCGCTCTCAAACGAGAGGCCCGCGCGGTATGCAAACTGCCAGCCCCCGGGGCCGGCGGCATCGGCGCCCCGGGCCGCCACCTCCACGGCGAGGGGTGCGACCGGCCGCCAGCCAATGCCGGCCGTCCCGGTAAACCGCAGGGACGAGTCGCGGACGGTGGGCTGGCCGATATGCTCCACACCCAGCGCGACATCGAGACCGCGGGCGACTAGGTACCGGAGCCCGATGTCGACGTCCTGTTTCCGTTCCGTGCCGCTGTAGATGCTGGCCGCCGCCCCGAGCGAGACGCGCCCGAGGGCCCGGCCGAACCCAAACCGCCACGTGTTGCCCGCGCTGTCGTTGGGAAACCGGTCGCGCCGGAATCCGAACGCCACGCCGCGGCTGTTAAAGCCGAACGTGTACTGAGCGAGCGGGTAATCCCCGGTGCCGTTGCGTTCCACTAGGGCCTCGATCATGATCGAGGCTTCGAAGACCGTGCCCAGGGCGGCCGGATTCACCCAGAGCGCCGGCGCGCCAAAGGCGGTCGTCGCGAACAGGTAGTCCGCCGAGCGGGGGGTGCGGTATTGGGCATGGGCGGGCGCGCCAAGGCCCAGGAAGAGCAGGCCCAGGGCGAACGGAGAGGCTTGCCTCACAGGACTGCCCGCACGGTGTCGGTCGTCTGTTGCGTGACGGGAATGACCAGACCGACGCCCGGCAGGTCCACGTCAATCCGCGTGGAATCCCCGCGGATCAGGCGGAGTAGCCGCCCGCCCGCAGTGAGCCAGTGGTGCGCGGTTCCCTGCCCCTCGCCGGAGAGCGTGAACGGCTGTCCGGCCTGTTCGCCGCTTCCGGTGACCGTGAACCGTGCGGCCGTGGTGAATTCGAGGCCCCGCGCTCCCTCCACGATGGACCAGTCCGCAGTACTTCGCGTGTTGACCGACTGGACGGTGAGTGTCATGTCCTGCATGGCACCGGCGCCGTGCGTGGTGTCGGTCCAGGTGGCGCCCGGTCGGGCCCCGCCAGGGGGCAGCAGGGGCAGCAGGTCCACGAGGTCGAACGCCAGCTGATCAATGAGCGGGTTGGTCACCGACGGCCGGATCACGTGCTCGAGCCGGCCGTCGGGCTGCAGGTTCGCTTCGAAGCGACGGCCACGCGCGCCCTCCGCCGCACCGGGCGGGAGTCCCGACCCGCGCACGCGCGCCGAGTCCACCAGGAGTTCCAATCGGAGCCCTGGGTCGCCGGCCGACGTCGTGACCGAGAGCCACAGGTGGCTCGTCACGTCGCTCACGAGGGGCTGGCCCTGAAACACCTGCTCGACGTGGCGGTGCCGGACGAAGACGTACCGCCCGGTCCAGGGGCCGTAGGTGAGCGCCGCCGGCGGTGGCGGCAGCGGCGCGACGCCCGGCTGCGTACCCGCACAGGCGGCCACGAGGAGGCACAGGGATGGAGTTCGTAGGCGCATGGCGGTCCGGGGCGGCGGGATGCCGCGACGAGGAAGCGGGTCGGTGATCGCCGAGCAGGATGGCGATGTGGAGGGCGACCGGCGGGGTCGTAAGCCGAGTTCTGTTCGCCCCGAGGGGCGCAACGGTCATCTCTCTGGGATGCCGGTCACCCGGCACCTCTAGCGGCCTACCCGCGGCTCGATCGGTCCGGGTCGGACCTCGCCGCCTATTTGGCCTTGCTCCGGCTGGGGGTTACCGTGCCACGCGCTGTTACCAGGCGTGCGGTGGGCTCTTACCCCACCGTTTCACCCTTACCCGCACTGTGCGGGCGGTCTGTTTTCTGTGGCCCTGTCCGTCGCCTTGCGGCGCCCAGGCGTTACCTGGCAGCCAACCCTGTGGAGCTCGGACTTTCCTCAACCGATTCCCGTGGGAACCGGCTGCGACCGTGACACCCCGCCGGTCTCCTCCACCGGGAAGATAGCCGGTGCCGGGGGCCGTGCCTAGCGTCGGCACGCAAATGCGCCGCCCGGCAAGGACGGCACCCGGTATTCAGCCGTGCGGGTCAGACGTTGACGCCCGGTTGAGCGGCGCGCGGCAGTCTGCACGCCGGATGCACCAGGAGCCGTGCGTATGCCAACCGCCCCAGTTACTCCCACGATCGCCACGGTGCTCGAGCCCCCGAGCCGCACGCGGATCGATGCCGCGGCGGGCGGGAAGTTCTGCACCATCCACACGGAGTCCGTCCCGGAGGCGATCCGGGCCGTGCGCGAGCGCCCGGTCGATGCCGTGCTGCTCTCGGCGGGGTTCGTCCCGCGGAATCAGATCCCGAACGTCGCGAGCCTCGTCCACGGGTTTCCCGCGATATCCACGCTGGCCGTCGTGTCGCGCCACGATCCCCGGTCGACCGAACGGCTGCTCGACCTTGGCGCCTCCGGGGTGCGCCGCGTGCTGGATCTGAGCCAGCGCGAGGGCTGGACGTCTCTCCGCGAGCTGCTGGCGCGTCCCAACTCGCCGACGGCGGCGGCCATTCTCACCCGCGTCATGCCCGAACTCGACGAGGCGCCCGATGACTGCCGCCTCTGTTTCCAGTCGCTCGTCCGGCTCGCGCCAGGCGTCGCGACGGTGCGGGGTCTGTGTCGCCACTTCGGGCTGCACCCAAGCACCTTCATGTCACGGTTCTTCCGCGCCGGGCTGCCGTCCCCCAAGCAGTATCTCGCACACGTTCGGCTGACCTATGTGGCCGCGCTGCTGGAGATGCGGGGCCTCTCGGTCTCGGACGTTGCCTATCGGCTCGAGTACTCGTCACCGCAGAGCTTCGGCCGACACCTGCGGGCCATCACGGGGCTGACCGCGTCCGAGTTCCGGCGCCGTACCAGCCTCGCGTCTGCCATCGAGGGACTCCGGGAGCGGTTGTTCACCCCGTACCGGGCGACGCTGCGCGCCTTCCATCCTCTGAACCACAACGGGGTGGCCGTCGGACGCGGCCCGTAGTTCGCCCGGGCGGGGCACCCGGCTCAGACGCCGGAGAGGTCGGCGAGCCGAACGAGAGCGAGGAGCGGGTGGCCGGCGGCCTCGATGGCCTGGCGGCCACCTTCCTCGCGGTCCACCACCGCGAGGACACCCACCACTGCGCCGCCCGCTTCGGTGACCGCCGTAATCGCGGCCAAGGCGGACCCGCCGGTCGTGACCACGTCCTCGACCACGACCACGGACGCGCCGGATTGAAACGGACCCTCAAGACGCCGTCCAGTACCGTGCGCTTTCGCTTCCTTGCGCACCGTGAAGCCGTCGATCGTCGGCGGGTCGCGATCACTGGCGGCGGCGATCGCATAGGCCACAGGATCCGCCCCCAGGGTCAGCCCACCGACTAGGGAGGGGGTCCATCCCGCTGTCCGGATCGCCGCAAGCCCGAGCGTGCCCACCAGGGACAGGCCGCGGGCGGACATCGTGGTGAGGCGGGCGTCGATGTAGTACGGTGACCGGCGACCGGACGCGAGGGTGAAGTCCCCCCGCCGGAAGGAGCGGTCGCGAAGCAGGGCGATCAGTTCGGTCCGCGCGGGATCCGGGGGTGTCACGAGGCGGGTGGCTTCCGCCCGAGAAGCGAGCGGAGCGACCCGAGCAGACCTCCGGCGGGCGGGGGCGGTTTGGAGGCTGCCGGCGCCGCGGGCGCGTCGCGGGCCGCACGTGCGAGCTCTGCGGCGAACGCTTCGACCGTGGGATGCCGCTCCGCGGGCTCCCGGGCGAGCGCCTTCATCACGGCCGCCTCGATGGCCGGGGACAACCGGCTCCCCGCCGGGGTCGTCCGGAGCGGCGCCGGCGGCTCGGTGAGCAGCGCCTGGAAGACCTCGCGCGGCGAGCGACCGGCGTACGGGTGTTCCTTGGTGAGCAGGAAGTACGCGATGGTCGCCAGGCTGTAGATGTCGGCCGCTTCGTCCACCAGCGCGCCCGAGAGCGCCTCCGGGGCCACGTAATTGAGGCTGCCCACGAAGAACCCGGTGCGGGTGAGGCGTTCCTGCTCCGGCTGTTGCTGGTCCCGCGCGATGCCGAAGTCGAGCAGCTTCACGACCCCGGTGGCGGGGTCATACACGATATTCTCGGGCTTGAGGTCCCGATGGATGATGCCCGCGGCGTGCGCAGCCGCGAGCGCGCCCGCGAGCTGGCTGATGATCGGCGCCACGACGTCCGGCTTGAGGGGACCGTTGCGCTGCGCGTAATCAGCCAGCGACTCCCCCTCCGCCCATTCCAGCGCGAGGTAGTAGAGGCTCTCCTGCTCCCCATACTCGAACGTGGAAACGACGTTCGCGTGCTGGACCCGGGCGCCGTAGCCGGCTTCGCGCAAGAAGCGCTTGACGGCCACGGGATCGGACCGCGAGCGCTGCCGGAGGATCTTCACGGCACATTGGCCGCGCTCGGGGTGTTCGGCGCGATAGACGGTGGCCGTCCCACCTTCCCCGATTCGCTCGAGGAGGCGATACGACGCGATGGTTCGACCGGCGAGGTTCTCAGCGGGCATGGCGCCCGAAACTACTGCACGGTCTTGAACTCCTGCAAGTCGGGGGCTTAGATACCAGCATGGGCCCCCTCCTGCGCCGCGACGTGCTCGGTCTCACGCTCGCGACGGTGGCCGCGACCGCGGCCTGCCAGTGGCAACGCGTGGGTAGCGACACGCGACCCGATCCGTCGGTCGTCGTGCCGCAGTTGTTCAACCCCGCGGCACTGTACACCCGGATGGGCTTCTTCGCAGCGGGCCCACCCCTGCCGTTCGTCGCGAGCCTCCGGTACCTGGCCACCCCGTCGCCCGATACCACGCTCGCGCTGTTCGGGCTCTCCATGGCGAACAGCGCCTTGTCGTTTCGGCAGGCGGGACAGGTGCTGGAAGCGCGCTACCAGGCGGAGGTTGTGCTGCGGCGCGCCGGCAGTGTCCTCGCCCGGGCCGCCTCCCAAGAAACCGTTCGGGTTGGGTCGCGCGACGAGGCGCGGCGCGCGGACGAGAGCATCATCTTCCAGCAGTTCCTGCAGGTGCCGCCGGGGGCGTACGATGCGGTGGTGACGGTGCGGGACGAGTACGGCACGGCCGTGGGCCGCGCCGAGCGCCAGATCGCCGTGCCGCGCGTCGGTCCGCGTGGACTCTCCGATGTCGTCACGGTGTATCGCGTCGAGCCCCGCACCGCGCGTACCGAGGCCCCCCGGGTCCTGCTGAACCCGCGGGCCACGGTGCCCTTCGGGCTCGACACGCTCCGGGTGTATCTCGAGGGCTACGGGTATCCAGCGGGGACACCGGTGGCCGTGCGCGTGACGGTCGACGGCGGCCTCGAAGTGTGGTCGGGCGAGGTGGCCCTCGCGGGCACGCCACAGCTGGCGGCGGCCGTCGTCACCCTCAGCCCCGACCAGCTCCCGGTCGGCGAGCTTCGGGCCGTGGCGCGCGTCCAGGCCACGGGCGATTCCTCCCGGGTCGCGGCCGCGCTGGTGAGCTTCTCGGAGCAGTGGGCGATCACCAACTTCGATGAAGTGCTGTCGCTGCTACGGTATTTCGGACAGGACCGGGCGATCGGCGAGATGCGCGCCGCCGATCCGACGGAGCGCCCGGCCCTGTGGCGAGCGTTTTGGCGGGCCACCGATCCCAACCCCCTCACCCCGCAGAACGAGGCCCTGGAGCTCTATTTTCGCCGTGTCCAGGAGGCGAACACCCGCTTCCGCGAGACCGGAGACGCGGGGTGGCTGACGGACCGGGGCGAGGTGTTCATCACGCTCGGCGAGCCGGACGAGATCTTCGATTCGAGTTCCGACCTCCAGGGCACGCGCCGCATCGTCCGCTGGAACTACCTCGGGCAGCGCCTCACGCTCGACTTCGTCGACGACACGGGCTTCGGCCGCTTCCGGCTCACCCCCACCTCGCGCGCGGAGTATCAGCGCGTGCTCAACAGCATCCGGAGCCGCAGCTGAGCCGCTGGGCGCGCATCGTGGTCGGAGGGCTGCTGATGCTCCGGGCCACTGCCGTTTCCGCCCAAGACGGTGCGGTGTGGCCCTGGCGAGTGGCGGAGCCGTGGCATGTCGCGCAGGCGTGGCGCGCCGCGAACACGCCGGCCGGGGCCCGCCCGGCGCCGGCGGACGCGGTCGTGGCCGAGCTCGCCATCGGTCGCACGGCGCAGGCCCGCCTGCTGCTGGAGCGACATGAGGGCCAGCTCGATGCCACGACCCGGCTTGCCCTCGCGGGCATGGTGGCCGTGCGCGAGGGCCGTCCGCGCCGTGCGGCGCGAGCGTTTGCCGACGCGAGCGAGCAGGCGGCGGGGCGAATGGCCGGCGTGCTTGCCGCCCGCGCTGCGGCGCAATTCGAGATCGACGGTCGGAACGACAGCGCCGCCCGTTACTACGAGCGGGCCCGCGCGGTGCTGCCCGAGCTCGCCGGGTGGCTTGCCCTCCGTGAGGCAGGCGTCCGATCCGACAGCGCCCAGGTGGAGGCACTGTTGGCCTACGTCCCGGTGGCCGCGGCCGGCATGGCTGACGCCATCCGGGCCCGCATCCGTCTGGAACTGGGCGACATGGCGGGGGCCGAGCGCCATCTTGCCCGGGCCGGACAGCCTGCCCGGGCCGCGGAGCTCGCGCTCGCCCGCCGGGACTCGGCGGCGGCCCGGGCGTATGCCCGCGCGGCGCTGGTCGGGACGGATACCGCGGATCTTCGCATCGGCTTGACGCTGTGGCGAGAGCACCTCGCGCCGCGCGACGCGGGGGACTGGGTGGCGCTCGCCCGCGCGGCCGCGCGCGCGGGGGAGTGGCGCACCGCGGCGGACGCTGCCGGCGCCGCGGTCAGCGCGGGCGACAGTACCGTGGAGACGATCCTCGCGTGGGGCGAATGGCTCGAGCGCGCGGGACGACGCCGGGAAGCACTCGGCGCGTACGCGCTGGCCGGCCGGGCGGGGCAGTTCCCGCGTGCGCGTGCCCTGCTCCGGCTTGGTGCGCGGGCGGAGGCGGATCGCGCGCTGCGGGCATTCGCCAGCGACCAGCCCCAGGATCCCGCCGCGCCGGTCGCGCTGTACCTGGCCGGCGACCTGACTGCCAGCGACAGCGTGCTCGAGGCCGTGGCCCGCACGTGGCCGGCCCACGAGTACGCGTCGCGGGCACGCCTCCGACTGGCCCGGGCGGCGCTCGCCGCGGCGGACACGGCCGGCGCCCAGCGGCACTACGACGCCGAGATCGCCGCTGGCGGACGGGAGGCACTGGCGGCCCGCTTTCATCGGGCGCAGCTGCGGATCGCGGCCCGAGATCCAGGCGGGCGCGAGGCCCTGGCCACGGTCGCCCGCTCCGATTCGCTCGGATACTACGGCGTGCTGGCTCGGGACCAGCTCCAACTGCCCGCTCCCGTCGTGGCGCCTCCGCTGCCACGGACGCCGGCGCCGGCGGCCCGCGCCGTGCTCGAGCAGCTCGCGCTGCTCGACGCGGCGGGGCTGGACGCGGAGGCTCGCCTGCTGCTCGGCGAGGTGCTCGAGCGGGCGTGGGACGACCCCGACACGATGCTCGACGTCGCGGAGGGTCTCGTGACCCAGGGGCGCGCGAATCTCGCCATCCGGCTCGGCTGGCGCGCGGCGGGACAGCTGACGCTCAACCACCCGCGCGTCCTTCGGGCGATCTATCCCTGGCCCGATCGGGAGCTCGTGGAGGCGGAAGCGGCGAAAGCCAACCTCGACCCGTATCTCGTCGCGGGTCTGATCCGCCAGGAATCATGGTTTCTGGCGACGGCGCGTTCCCGGGCGGGCGCCCAGGGCTACATGCAGCTCATGCCCACCACGGCGCGCGACGTGGCACGGCGGCTCGCCGTCCCGTGGGCCGACGGCATGGCCACGGTGGGCGATGCCAACATCCACCTGGGCACGACCCACCTGGCGGGGCTGCTCACGCGCTTCGGCGGCGCCGTCGTGCCGGCGCTGGCGGCGTACAACGCGGGCGGCACGCCGGTGAGCCGGTGGCTCCGACGCGCGCCGGCCGCCGACCCGGCACGCTTCATCGAGGCAATCAGCTATCCCGAAACGCAGGGATATGTCCGCGCCGTGCTGCGTCACCGCACGATCTACCGCGCGCTCTACCCGCCGGCGACCGGCCCCTGAGACGCCTGCCCGGCGCGCTTGACAGGCCGCGAGTTGCCGTGCCACAATAGCCGGTCGCCACCTTCCAGGAGGCCGTAGCGATGCGGGGGAAGATCAAGTGGTTCAACGACGCCAAGGGCTATGGGTTCATCGCGCAGGAAACGGGGGAGGACGTCTTCGTCCACTTCTCCGTGATCCAGATGGAGGGCTTCCGCACCCTCCGCGAGGGCCAGGACGTCGAGTACGACGTCGAAGCTCGTGACCGCGGGCTGTACGCCAAGAACGTCGTGTCCGTCTGACGCCGGGCTTCACCCCGGAGTCTCCACGCCCCGCCTCCGTCCTGCGCAGGCGGGGCGTTTGCGTTGCGATTAAGTTGTTGCGACGATGGCTCACGCCGCGCGCCCACGGCTCTTTCTCGTCGACGGATACGCGCTGATCTACCGGGCGTTCTTCGCCATGATCGGCCGCCCGCTCACCACCAGCAAAGGCGAGAACACCTCCGTAGCGTGGGGCGTCGCCAACTTCCTCCTGCGCCTGCTGCGCGGGCATCACCCCGACTACCTTGCCTGGGTTCACGACGCAGGGACCTCGTTCCGCCACGAGGTGTTCCCGGAGTACAAAGCGACGCGGGAGAAGCTCGAGCCCGAGTTGCAGGAGGTGTTCGACCGCTCGCTTGAGCGGGTCGAGCAACTCCTCTCCGCGTTCCGCGTGCCGCTCGTCGTCGAAGACGGGTATGAGGCGGACGACGTCATTGGCACGCTGGCGCAGCGTGCGGTCGACCAGGGGTGGGACGCGGTCATCATCTCGGGCGACAAGGACTTCTACCAGCTCGTCTCGGAGCACATCGCACTGCTCAACCCGGGACGCGGCGGACCGGCGGCCGTGGATGAGGTGTGGGTGGATGCCGGGAACGCCGCCGAGCGACTGGGCGTCCCGCCGGAACGGGTGGTGGACTACCTCGCCCTGGTGGGGGACTCGTCCGACAACGTGCCCGGGGTCCGCGGTGTGGGGGACAAGACGGCGCGGGCGCTGATCGAGGCGTACGGCGACCTGGACAACATCCTGCGCCACGCGGGCGAGGTGGCGGGGAAGCGTCCGCGCGAAGCGTTGCTCGCCTACGCCGACAACGCGCGCCTGTCCCGGGAGCTGGTCACGATCCGGCGCAACGTGCCGGTGCGCGGCGACCTGGCCGCGCTCGCCGCCGCCACGCCGGACCGTGAGGCGCTGGCGGCGCTGTTTACGGAGCTCGAGTTCCACTCGCTGCTCCCGCAGTTGGCGGCGCCCACCGCGCCGCCGCCGGTGACCCGTGACCTCGTCACCGACCCTGCCACGCTGCCCGACGTGATGACCACCCTGCGGCGCGAGGCGCCGCTGGCCGTCGTGACGCTGGCCGACGGGTTGGACCGGCGCTCCGGGCGACTGGTCGGTCTCTGCCTCACGGGCGTGGCGCAGAGCTTCTACTTCCCGTTCGCGCATCGGGCGCCGGCGGAGCTTGGCGCCACCGATCCGGACAACCTGCCTCCGCTCAGCGACGAGGCGCTGCGACCGCTGCGGGAGTTGCTGGGCGATCCGGCGGTGCCGAAGCTGGGCCACGACGTCAAGGCGGACTGCCTTACGCTGCGCGGCGCCACGGTCGAGCTCGCGGGAGTCGCGGGCGATACGATGGTGGCGGGGTTCCTGCTCGAGCCGGGCAAGCGCAGCTACGCGCTGGACGTCATGGCCCTCGAGCGCCTCGGCCAGCACGTCCAGACGCCGGCCGATCTGCTGGGCCGGGGCCGGTCAGAGCGCCCGGCAGCGGAGGTGGCGCCGGCAGAGGCCGCGCGGGCGCTCGCGACGGCGACCCGCACCATCCACCGCCTGGCCGTGGCGATGGAGCCGGAACTCGCCAGCGCCGGGCTGGACGGGCTCCTGCGGGAGATCGAACTGCCGCTGGTCCGCGTGCTGGTGGACATGGAGTGGCGCGGCATCGCCGTGGATCTCGCGGGGCTTGCGGCCCTGTCCCGCCGCTTCGGGGAGGAGTTGCAGGACCTCGAGCGGCGCATCCATGCCGATGCCGGCATGAACTTCAACATCAACAGCACGCCCCAGCTGCGCCACGTGCTGTTCGAGAAGCTCCAGCTGCCCATCGTCAAGAAGACCAAGACCGGCGCGTCGACGGATGCCGACGTGCTCGCGCAGCTGGCCGGGATGGGCTTCACGACCCCGGCCCTGCTGCTGGAGTACCGCGAGCTCACGAAGCTGCGGTCGACCTATGTGGACGTATTGCCCCAGCGTGTGAACCCGGCCACCGGACGCATCCACACGACCTTCAACCAGGCCGGCGCGGCGACGGGCCGGCTCTCGTCCGCCGACCCGAATCTGCAGAACATCCCCGTGCGAACGGCGCGCGGGGAAGAAATCCGCCGCTGCTTCGTCGCCGCCCCGGGCCGTCGGCTCGTGGTGGCGGACTACTCCCAGATCGAGCTGCGTGTGCTGGCTCATCTGTCCGGGGACGAGGCGTTCATTACCGCGTTCGGCCGGGGGGGTGACATCCATCGCGAGACGGCGGCGATCATCTTCGACGTGTCGGTCGAAGCGGTGACGCCAGAGATGCGGGCGCGTGCCAAGACGATCAACTTCGCGACGATCTACGGGCAGGGCGCCTTCGCGCTGAGCGGGCAGCTGGGCATTTCCCAGGACGAGGCGCGCGCGTTCATTGCCACGTACTTCGAGCGGTTTGCCGGGGTTCGGCGGTTTCTGGACGAGACGGTCGAGCGGGGCAGGGCGCAGGGGTTCGTCGAAACGCTGTTCGGTCGGCGACGCTACATTCCAGAGTTGCAGGACCGCAACCGGAACGTGCGCGCGTTTGGCGAACGGACCGCGATGAACTCGCCGATGCAGGGCTCGGCCGCGGACCTCATCAAGATCGCGATGGTCCGTCTGGCGGAGGCCCTGCGAGGCGCGCGCCTGCGGGCGGGCCTGCTGCTCCAGGTGCACGACGAGCTCGTGCTGGAAGCGCCAGACGACGAGGTGTCCACGGTGCGGGCGTTGGTGCGCGAGCACATGGAGGGTGCCGCGCGCCTGCGGGTGCCGCTCGTGGCGGACGTCAGCGTGGGCGACAACTGGATGGACGCGAAGCCGTGAGCGGCTGGCGCGAGTTCGCGCTCTGGCGGGATGGCGTGGCGTACGCGCTGGACGGCGGTCTCTGGCTCCACCGGTTCTCCCTGTCGGGCGAGCCGTGGGCCCACCTCGTGTCCGCCAACCGCAGCGCGCTGCTGCGCGCCGGACAGGTGCTCGACCTGCCGTCTCACTGGCTGCAGTACCGCCCGCTCAAGGACCCCCGCTCCGCGGAGCGGGTAGATGCGTGGCACTGGGACCTGCGGCGCGAGCGGCTCGCGCGGGCGCTGGCATTGGCGGCGCCGAAGGTCCCCTACCATCGGCCCTGATTGGGGAACTCAAGCTATGGTGCGGCATCCGGCCGTCCTTCCTGCCACCGTGCTCGCGGCTGCGCTCGTCGGCGCGTGTGCCACGTCGCCGTTCGAGGACCTGACCCGGGCGATCGACGGGGAGTTGGTCAACGGTGACACGACTCTGATCGTGACGGAATCGGCCATCTTTCGCGCCCGGGCCATCTACTCCGTGGGCCCGGGCACGCCGGAGTCGATGCGCTGGGCCGTGAGCGACACCGCGATTCTCGATATCGGCTCCCAGCCGGACCTGACCGCGTCCGTGACGGCGAAGGCCGCCGGGGACGCGTGGGTGCTGGGACTGGTCAACGAGGAGTTCCTGGACAGCACGAAGGTGACCGTCGTCGGGCGCGGCACGGTGAAGTGGCGCCGTCCGCTGGCCGCCGCCCCCACCCGGTACCTCGCGATCGACGACTCCAATCGCGTGCACGTGACGACCACCGCGGGCCAGCTGGTGGTGCTCCGCGCGAGCGGCGATACCGTGCGCACGCAGAATCGGTGCGCGGGGGCACTGGGCCCGAGTGTGATCGGCACGAACGCGCATACCACCGGGGCCGGCTGTCTGGATCGGACGGCGCAGGACGGGTCCACGATCTGGACGCTCGGGTTTGGCGACGCGGAGGGCGGGGTCGCCCTCGCCGCCGATGAGGCGACGCTCGTGACCTCCGTGGAGTCGGGCGCGGGCGGCGACGCCGTCGTGCTGAGCCGGGTGTCGCCCCTTGGCGCCGTGCTGTGGCGCGACACCCTGGTGGCTGGCACGCTCGCTCCGGCGAGCGCCCCGGCCATCGGCGCCGACGGGAGCATCTACGTGCCGTGGCGCCTGGCGGCGGACTCCAGCCGGATGACGAAGTGGAGTGCGGCGGGCCAGCGGCGCTGGACGGTGGCGCTGCCCGGGCCGGTGCGCCACGCGAGTCCCGCCGTGGTGGGTGGTCGGGTGTACGTGGCGCACGAGAGTGGGCTCACGGTGCTGGATACGGCTGGGGCCGTCGTCTGGAGTCGCGCGTTGAGCGATGCCGACCCCGCCATCCCGCCGGGCACCGTGCCGTCGTCCCCGGTGCTGGACCGGAACGGCGTCATCGTCGTGCAGACCCCGGCGGGACTCCTGTCCTACAGCGCCGCCGGCGACGTCCGCTGGGTGGCGGACTCCCTCGGCGGCGGCGACGCCACGCTGGGCGTGGGGGCGCCGACGCTGCTTGGCGACGACGTGCTGGTGGTCCCATGTGGCGGCGAGGTCTGTGGCGTGGCCCTCGCGACGGGCGCCCTCGTGTGGCGGTCGACCATCGGGGGCGGGGCGATCGGTGGCGTCGCGGTAGGCCTCGACGGCCTGCTGTTCGTGGCGCGCGGCACGGCGGTGGGCGGTGAGGTAGTCGCGCTGTGGAACCGGCGGCTGCTGGCCCTCCTGGGATGGCCGACGGAGGGCGAAGGGTCGGACCGCACGCGGCGGGAGCGCTGAGGTCGCGCGGCTAGTCCTCGCGCGGCCCGTCCTTCGGCGGCCGCTCCTCCTCGCGGATGGTGCGGACCCCCGGCCACCAGTTCCAGCGCCCGGCGATGTGCATGAACGACGGCACGAGCACCATGCGCACGAGCGTCGCGTCCAGGAAGACGGCGGCCGCGAGGCCGAAGCCGAACAACTGGACCGCCAACACCCGGGAAAACGCGAACGTCCCGAACACGATGATCATGATCGCGGCTGCGCTCGTGATGACCGACGCCGTGGCGCTGAGTCCCTCCATGGTGGCCTGGCTGTTCCGACCCGACCGATCGAACGCCTCCTTGATGCGGGCCAGGAGGAACACCTCGTAGTCCATGCTCAGGCCGAACACGACCGCGAACACCAGCACGGGCACCACCACGTAGATCGCCTCGGTTGGTCCGGCGAGGCCGAACAGCCCGCTGCCGAGACCGTGCTGGAAGACCAGCACGATCAGTCCAAACGCGCCCGCCACCGACAGGCAGTTCATCACGACTGCCTTGAGCGGTACCAGCACCGACTGGAAGGCGACGAACATCGCGATCGCGGTGATGACGAGCACGAGGGCAATCAGCAGCGGGAAGCGCCGCAGCAGCTCGTCCTGCAGATCCACGCTCGCGGCTTGGAAGCCCTGCAGCAGCACTTCCACCGAATCGAGTCCGCGGACGCCGGCATCGCGGATCCCGCGGATCCCGCGCACCACGTCCATCGAGCCAGTGATGGACGTGGTGTCGTGGAGCAGCACCGTCAGGCGCGTCGTCTGTGCGTCGCGCGAGAGGAAGGTGTCGAGCAGGTCCGGATAGCGCTGTCGCGCCCGGTCGACGTCGCTGTACAGAATCGAGTACTGAAGCATCGATGTCCCGGGCTCCAGCGTGACGACGCTGCGGACGTCGGCCACGCGGGGGTCGGTGGCGATCGAGTCCGCGAGCCGTTTGAGGCCGCGGAGGTATCGCGTGCCGACCACCTTCTCCCCCTCCGGCGCGCGCACGACGAGCGTGATCGGCTGGAGCACGCCCGCTGCGCCCACGCGAGTCAGCGTCTCCACGCCGGCCGCGGACTCGGTGCCGCTGGGGAACCAGCCCGCCCGCGGCAGCCCGATGCGGATACCGGCCAGCGGCCAGGTGATGACGGCTGCCGTCGCCAGGCCGATCAGCAGCGCCTGCCAGGGGTGGTTGCCGAGCCACCGGGCCCACCGCTCCCATCCCGCGGGGGCGTGGTACCAGGCCAACCGTCGCGCGAGCCCGCGCGGCTCGTCGATCGCCCGCCCGAGAATGGCCAGCACGGCGGGCAGCAGCGTGACGGACAGGAGCACCGCGACGCTCACGACGATGACCCCGCCGATCGCCACTGAGCGGGTCTCCATCACCGGGGCGACAAAGAGGCTAGCGAACCCGACGACGACCGTCAGGCCGCTGGTGACGACCGCGCGCCCCGCGGTTTGGATGGTCCGGGTGGCGGCGTCGCGGCGCCGCAGCCCGCGGTTCAGCTCTTCGCGAAACCGGGTCACCACGAGCAACGAGTAGTCGATGCCCACCCCGAGGCCGATCATCGTGACGATGTTGAGCACGAAGACGGACATGGGCAGCAACGCCGCGGCGAGGTGCACCAGCGCCAACCCACACGTGATGGCAAAGACGCCCACGATGATGGGCAGCGCGGCCGCGACCAGCGCCCCGAAGGCCACCACGAGCACAATTGCGGCGAGCGGCAGCGCGCGCGCCTCGCCCCAGTCGGCGTCCTCCTTGCTCACCGTGCGAACGTCGAAATCCAGCGCCGGCGCGCCAGTCACGTTCACCCGGTAGTCCCGCCGGTTCGGCAACCGGTCGGAGGCCCGATGGATCGCGCCGCGGAGCGCCGGGGTCAGGTCCGTCGAGCTGTCGGCGTGGGCCATGTCCACGGCGGCCACGATGAACGCTGCACGACGGTCGTCGCTGACCAGCTGCGTGATCGACGAACTGAGCGGGGAAAACACGCGCGCGACGTAGGGCTCCGCCTCGGCGGCCGCGACGAGCGCGTTGATGGCGGCACGGTATGGCGCGCTGTCGATGGGAACGGGCCCCTCGATCGCGATGGCGAAGAAGTGCGTGAAGGGCTGGGGAAACTCCTCGCGGAGCCACTCGGATGCCCGGCGGGATTCCGTTTCGAGGACGGAGCGGCCCTCGACGTTCAGCACGTCGTGGACGCGCGACGCCCGCGGAATCGCGAAGGCAGCCACCGCGATCCAGAAGACGATGATGAGGTACCGGAAGCGGACGATCGCCCGCGCCGGAGATCCGAACACGCCACCTCCGACCTAGGTGGAGAACCGCTGCGCCGCCAAGGGGACGCGCCGACACCGGGAGCGGCGGCCTCGCAAGTGCTTAGTGCGGCGAATCATAGACCGGGGACGCACGAGGCGCCAGCGACTCGGGCGGTAGGGTCCCGCGCCGGGTCCTCGTATATTGCCCCCCATGCGCGCGCTCTTGTGGAGCCTCAAGGCCCTGCTCGTCCTGGCCGCCCTCGTCGTCGCCGTGCAGGTCGGGCGGTACCTCGTGCCGGTGCGACCGGACCCGGCCACGGCCGCGCCCGACGCGTCACTCGGCGGCAGCGTGGACCTGGATTCGGTTCGCACCGCCCGCGCCGCCGTGCTGCGGCATATTGCGGGCGCGGACTCCTATCTACCAGCGATGCTCGCCGAAGGCGATTCGGTGCTCAAACGCTGGCCGGACCGCATGACGGCCCCCCTCAGGGTCTACTTGCCGGTGGGCGGTGCGTCCGGCGCGACCGGCGACAAGCGGGAAGCGGCCCGCCGGGCGTTCGTTCGATGGGAACGCGTGGGTGCCATCCCCGTGCGGTTTCAGTTCGTGGCCGACTCCACGGAGGCTGAGGTCGTCGTGCGGTGGATCGAGCGGTTCCCCATCCGCCGGGCCGGGCAGGCCGACATCCACTGGAATGGCCAGGGGTGGATTCTGCGAGCGTCGCTCACCCTCGCCACCCACACGACCGACGGATTCCCGCTGAGCGTGGATGCCGTGCACACCGTCGCTCTGCACGAGATCGGACATCTGCTCGGCCTGGGGCATTCGGACGACGCGCGCGACGTCATGTATCCGTCGACGGACGTCCATGACATCACGGCGCGTGACCGGCATACGGCCCGGCTGCTGTATTCGGTGCCGCCAGGGTCGCTGCGGCTTGGTGTGACCGGCAGCCGGTCCCGGTGATCCGCCGCGCGACCCCTTAGCGCCCATCCAGCGCGCCCAGCAGCGCGAGCGCAAACTCCGCGTACCGCTGCAGCCCCGAAAACGGAAACGCGTCGTGGTACTCGTCGCCCGGCTGATGGTAGCGGTCCCACCGCCGCCGCAGCGCCTGGGAGGAGTCTGCCGAGAGACCCTGGTAGGGCGCCGATCCGGGAATCAGGAACACGGCGGGCACGCCGCGCCGCGCGAACGGGAAATAGTCCGAGTTGGGAGTCGCCGGCGAGAGCGTGGCACTCCAGCCCCGCGCCGCCGCGACGTCCACGGCCAGCGCGCCCAGAGGGGAGTCGCTGCCGCCGGCCACCCGCCAGCTCCAGGGCGGGGCGGGCGGCGCGCCGGCATCCAGGTTGATCACCGCGCGGATCCGCTCCAGCGGCAGCGGCGGGTGGGCGACGAAGTAGTCGGATCCCAGCAGCCCACGCTCCTCCCCCGTGAAGAACAGGAACAGGACCGAATGGCGCGGCCCCACGGGTGCCGCCGTCAGGTGCTGCGCGATGGCGAGGAGCATCGCCACGCCCGCCGCGTTGTCCGAGAAGCCGTTGTAAATGGAGTCGCCGCGCTCGTCGGGCAGGCTGATCCCCAGGTGGTCGTAATGGGCGGTGAGGGCAATGACGGTATCGGCCAGCCGCCGATCGGTGCCCGGCAGGAGGCACGCGACGTTCCGCGCTGGGATGCGCGTTTCGTCGAACGCGGCGCGCAGCTCGAGCGTCACTGGACCGCCGCGGAGCGCGTCCGCGAGGGCCGCCGTGACCCGCGGTGAGGCGATCACGGCGGGGAGCGTGGGGAAGAACGACGACGGAACGCCGGGATCGTCGAGAAGCGTCAGCCGAAGGTCCCGGCTCGCAGCATACTGCCGATAGGCACGCTCGTCCTCCAGCAGGTGCACCAGCGCCACGGCACCGCGCGCGGCGAGCAGCCCCGCGACGGTCGCCTGCACGGGTCCCGCCGTGAGCGCGACCCGCCCATGCAGCGGCGGTAGCGCCTCCGGGGCCTGACGCATGGCCTCCGCCGTCCCGACGAACACGGGCGCCCCAGCGAAGCCCTGGAGGGCCGAGCGCGTCCCGCCGACGACCAGGACGTCGGGACCGGCGGCAAACGCCGTGGTGTCGCGCGGCCGCCGGATCCGAAAGACCGTGGCGTCGGTGCGGACGGCAGCCTCGAGCATGGGGACCTCGAGCCCGTAGGTCGCCCCCACCGGGCGCAGTCCCAGCGCGCGGCACTGCACCTCGATGTAGCGCGCCGCCAGTTCGGCACCGCGGCGGCCGGTGCCGCGTCCCTCGAGCAAGTCGTCCGCGAGGAAGGCCGTGTGCGCCCGCAACGCCAGCGTGTCGATCCCGCGCGGGGCCGGTGTCGGGGGAGTGAGCGGGCGCGGGGCGCAGGCGACGGCGGCAAGCGCTCCGACGAGCGTCAGACGATGGCGAGCGGACATGCGGCACTCCGAAATGGCGGCTGGTGGCGGATCGCAGCTAAGATAGTGACATGCACGTGCTGCTCGCGTTGCTCGCCCTGGCGCAGGACCCGGCCGCCATCGATCGCGCCGTGCGCGACGGCATCACGGCCGGCGTCTACCCCGGGGCGGTCGTCATGGTCGGCACCGCCGACACGGTGCTGTACGCCCGAGGGTACGGGCACTTCACGTGGAGTGACCAGACCGCCGTTCCGCACCCGGATAGCACCCTGTTCGATCTGGCGTCGGTGACGAAGGTCGTCGCGACAACCACGGCGGCCATGCTGCTGGTCGACCGGGGCGCGCTGGCCCTGCCGGCTCCCGTCTCGTCGTACCTGCCCGACTTCGTGGGCCCCGGCAAGGACGCGGTGACGGTGCGTCACCTCCTGGAGCACCGCTCGGGACTGCGAGCCTTCCTGCGGCTCGACACGCTCGCGCGGGATGCCGCGGAGGCGCGCCGGCTCGTGCTCGCGGAGCCGCTGCGGTGGCCGGCGGGGGCCCGCGTGGAGTACAGCGATCTCAATGCCATGCTGCTCAGCTGGGTCATCGAAGCCGTGGGCGGAACGTCGCTTGACAGTTTCGTCACCCGTGAGATCCTGGAGCCGCTGGGCATGGGGGACACGCGCTTCCGTCCGCCGCGGACCCTGCGTGCGCGGACCATGCCGGTGGGTCGGTGGCGCGGCCACGCGATCGCCGGCGAATTGCACGACCAGAACGCCGTCCGTCTCGGCGGCGTCTCCGGTCACGCGGGGCTCTACGCCACCGGCCGCGATCTGGCCCGCTTCGCGCAGTTCATGTTGCGGCGCGGTCGAACCGCCCACGGCCGGCAACTCGTGCGCGGTGGGGTGGTGGACGCCTTCGTCCGGCGGGGCCCGGAGCACCGCGCTCTCGGGTGGGAGATGCGGGACACGACCGGCACCGACAACACCGGCCGGATCCTCTCGCCCGCCACCTATGGCCACACCGGCTATACGGGAACGTCACTCTGGATCGATCCCGAGCGGGATCTGTTCGTCGTACTCCTGACCAACCGCGTGTTTGCGCCCCGCACCGGCCGGTCGATCTCGCGACTGAAGACCGTCCGCGGCGAGGTCGCCGATGCAGCCGCGCGCCTCCGATGCGCGGCGGGAGCGGTTCCGACGGGCGCGTGCTGACGGCGAACGCGGCACCGCAGCGACCGGTGCTCATCTACGACGACGCGTGCGGGTTCTGCCGGCGGTGGGTCCGCCGGCTCAAGCGGTGGGACCGGCGGGATCGGATCGCGCTGCTGCCGCTGCAGGACGACCGGGCGGTTCCGCTCGCCGGCCGGCCGCGGCCCGCGCTCGAGCGCGCGGCGCATGCCGTGCTCCCCTCCGGGGAGGTTTTCGCGGGGGCGGCCGCCTTCCGGGCGCTGTGCCAATACCTGCCGGGCGGCGCCCTCCCTCGGGCGGTGCTCGCCGTGCCCGGCGCGCTTCCCGTCGCCGAGCGCCTGTACACATGGGTTGCGCGCCGCTGGGGCCCGGTTGGCCCCCGGGGCCGGGGGCGGTAGGTTGAGGGCGCGGGTGTCACGACGTTCACCGGGAGCCGCGAGGCACCAAATGGCCACCATCACCGAAGACCTGGTACGGAAGACGCTCCGATCGGTGAAAGACCCGGAGCTCAACCTCAACATCGTCGATCTCGGCCTCATCTACGACATCGCCGTGCAGGACGGGGAGGTCGACGTGAAGATGACGCTGACGTCCCCGGGCTGTCCGGCTGGACCGGAGATCATGACGGATGCGGAGCAGGCCGTCCGGGGAATCGACGGGGTCACCGACGCCAAAATCGAACTGGTGTGGGAACCCTACTGGACGCCCGAGCGGATTGACCCGCGGGTACGGGCGTTTCTCGGACTCTAGACCGGTCGGAAATCGCCCTAGGTCCAGCGCGGACGGTCAGTGATCGTCCGCGCTGCGTTCTTGGGCTACCGGATGGCCTCGAGCAGTGCCCTGTCGGTCAGCACCTCGCGCTGCCAACGGCGCAGATCGGTGATCCCCTCCAGGTCGGTCGGCGACCGCGGCACGACACGCGCAATCTCCTGCAGCACGGCGTTGGGACAGACCAACCCCGGATCCAGGCCGACCTCCGGCGCCCGGCGGGCGCGCAGCTCCCGTAAGCGTTGGAATCGGGCATCCTCCTCGGGGTCCCGGCGCGCCCGTGGTGAACGCTCCACGCGGGGCCAGTCGGCCTGCGGTGTCGCCCGACCGGCGGCCACGGCGGAGAGCAGCGCGGGGCCGTGGCGTCGGGCCACGCTGGCCGGCAGCTGCGGCACCGCCGCGAGCGCCTCCGGCGTCGCGGGCGCCGCCCGGGCCAACGCCACCAGCGCCTCGTTGGCGAGCACGCGAAAGGGCGCGCGGTCGAGGTCGGCGGCCGTCCGCTCGCGCCACTCCCACACGGCGCGCAGCACCGCGAGCTGCGCGGGTCTCAGCGCCTTTGCGCCCTTGATGGCGAGGAACTGCTCACCCGCGGCCGCTCGTTCGGTCCACCGCACCGCTTCCAGACGGACGAACTCCTCCTCCGCCCATGCCAGGCGGTGGCTTTCGCGCAGGCGGGCGTCCAGCAGGTCGCGAAGATCGGGAAGGTACGCCGTGTCGGCGGCCGCGTAGGCGATCATCGCCTCGGTCAACGGTCGACGGGACCAATCGGCCCGTTGCAGCGCCTTGCTCAGTCGAATACCGAAGTACTTTTCGAGCAGTGCCCCGAGACCGAAGGCAACCTCTCCGCTGAGCTGGGCCGCCACCTTGGTGTCCCAGAGACGGCGGGCCCGGAAGCCGTAGTCCCGATCCAGGATGCGGAGGTCGTAGTCCGCGTCGTGGAAGATGACTTCCACCGCGGGGTCGGCCAGCAGCCGGCCGATTGGACTGAGGTCGGGGACCGTGAGGGGATCGACCAGCGCCGTTTCGCCGTCCGAGGTGAGTTGCAGCAGGTAGACGCGATCGACGTAGCGGTGGAAAGACGCGGCCTCCGTGTCAATGGCCAGACGTCGTTCATTGGCGAGCCGCGTCGCCAAAGCGGCGAGGCTGCCCGCGTCCTGCACCATCGTCGGAGGTGTGGGGCTGGACGCCATCAACGACGCGGCCCCCCGCGCCTCTCGTCCCGCCGCCTGCCTCGCCAACGTCCAAGAGCCGCGTCGTGAGGGACTGGAGCGCCAGCGATCGCCGCCTCCGTGTCATCCGGCCTCCCGGCAAGTCCGGACGAGAAGGTCGGGGGCAAGTGTGTTCCAGTCATTACGGGGACGTCACGATTCCGTCTCAGGGACCGGGTTGCGGAGGTTTGATGCGCCTCGCTCGGAACGTAAGTTTACCACGTCGGTGGCCTTGGCGGTGGTGCCCGTGGCGGAGGATGTCCCGATCGAATGCACCGTGTCCCCGGACGACTGTGACGCGTTCGGGCATCTGAACCAGGCGAGCTTCCTCCGGTTGTTCGAACGCGCGCGCTGGGCGGCGCTCGCTGCCGGACCGGGAATGGATGTGTTCGAGCGGAGCGGCGCATGGCCCGCCGTGCGCAGGACCACGATCGAGTACTTGCAGCCGGTCGTTCCCGGTGAGCGGCTGCGGTTTGCGCTCGAGCTCACCCGCCTGGGCCGCACGAGCTTCGACCTGCGGCAGACGGTCCGCCGCGCGACGGCGGAGGACCTGGTGGCGGCGGCGGACTTCGTGTTCGTGTGCGTCGGCGGCGACGGTCGACCGGTCCCGCTGCCCGCCGAGGTAGCAGAGTATTTCGGCGCCCGGTCCCCCCGCGCCACCACCGCGACCCAGCGGCACACCGTGCGCGGGGTGTCGCTCGCGGTCGACGTGAGCGGGGACGGGCCGGCACTGCTGCTCGTGCACGGCTTTCCGCTCGACCGAACGCTGTGGCGGCCCGTCGCGGCCACGCTCAGCGGCTGGCGTCGCATCGTGCCCGACCTGCGCGGCATGGGACTCTCGGAGGCCCCGGACGGAGCTTACACGATGGGGATGTACGCCGACGACCTGGCGGCGCTCCTGGACGCGCTCCACGTCGAGGCCGCCGTGGTATGCGGGCTCTCCATGGGCGGGTATGTTGCCTTCGAGCTGCTGCGGCGGCACGCCAACCGGGTACGGGCTCTGGTCCTGATGAACACGCGGGCCTCGGCGGACGGGAGTGACGCGCGGGCCCGGCGGGAGGCGATGATGGCGCGTGTCCGGCGGGACGGCACGGGCTTTCTGGCCGACGAACTGCTCGCGAAACTGATCGCGCCACCGTCCCTACAGACGATGCCGGAGGTCGTGCGGCACGTCCGGACGATGGCGGCGAGCAGTGGGCCACACGGAATCGTCGGTGCACTCGCGGCGATGCGGGACCGGACCGACGCCAGCGACCTCCTGGCGACGATCGACCTGCCGACGCTGGTGGTCGCGGGCAACGAAGATCAGTTGATTCCGCTGGCGGAGGCGCGTGCCATGGCAGACGCGATCCGCGGCGCGCAGTTTGCCGGCATTCCCGCAGCCGGACACTTGGCTCCCATCGAGCAGCCGGTCGCGACCGGCCGCGTACTGCGGGAATTTCTGGAGGCGTTACCTCAGACATGATCTCCTACACGGTGTACAAAGTCGTTCACCTGCTCGGCATCTTCCTGCTGATGGCCGCGCTTGGTGGGCTCGCCATTCACGCCGCGAACGGTGGTGTCCGCCGCGAGTCGCTCACGCGGCGGCTCGTCTCCGGCAGCCACGGGATCGCGTTGTTCTTGATTCTGCTGGGCGGATTCGGCATGCTCGCGCGGCTCGCAGCGCCGGGCGGGTTTGCCCTGCCGGGGTGGATCTGGGCCAAAGTGGCGATCTGGGTGCTGCTCGGCGCCGTGGCCGTCGTCCCCTACCGACGGCCGCAGTTCGCCCGCTGGGTGTTCGTACTGGTGCCGACGCTCGGCCTCGTGGCGGCCATCGTGGCGCTCACCAAACCGTTTTGAGGACGTGACCCATGCAGACGCTCCCGTTCGGTTCACTCGTCGTGCTGCTGGCGCTCGCGGCCTGCACCGGCCGGGAACAGGCCCAACCTGAATCGGCGGCGTCGGCGCCGGCGCCCCTCGATACGGTTGTGTTCGAAACGAGCAAGGGTCGGATCGTGATGGAGCTGGACCGCGCACGTGCCCCCGTATCGGTCGCCAACTTTCTGCGTCACGTGGGCGCGGGTTTCTACGACGGGCTCATCTTTCACCGCATCGCGCCCAACTTCGTGATCCAGGCGGGCGCCGTCACGGAGGATCTCGGCGAGCGGAAGAGCACGGTGTTCCCCATCGAGAACGAGGCCGCGAACGGGCTCAAGAACCTCCGCGGGACGGTCGCGATGGCGCGCCAGCTCGATCCGCACAGCGCCACGAGCGAGTTCTTCGTGAACCTGAAGGACAACACCAAGCTCGATTACACTGCCTCCACGGCGCGCGAGTGGGGGTACGCGGTCTTCGGCCGCGTGATCGAGGGGCTGGATGTCGTGGACGCGATCGCCAAGGCGGGCAGCGGGCCCCGGGGCCGGCATCGGGAGTTCCCCAACGACCCGACCATCATCCGGCGTGCGTACCGATTGGCCAGCCAGCCGCCGGCGCCACAGGAGTGAACGGCGCGCGCCCGCAGCCCGAGCTCCTGACGGCGCGTCTCCGGCTCCGCCCGTTCGTCGCCGCCGATGCCAGCGAAGTGCAGCGGCTCGCGGGCGAGCGCGAGGTGGCGGAAACGACGCTCAACATTCCGCACCCGTATCCGGACGGAGCCGCGGCCAAGTGGATTGCCGAGCACGCGACCTTGTACGAGGGAGGCGACGGGGTCGTCTTTGCGGTGACCGACCGCGCGAGTGGTGCGCTCCTCGGCGCCGTCGGGCTGCGATCAGCGCCCCGGCACGCGCGCGCCGAACTGGGCTACTGGATCGGTCGGCCGTACTGGGGCCGCGGCTACGCGACCGAGGCGGTGCGTGCGATGCTGTGCTATGGCTTCGCGACGCTCGACCTGAACCGGATCCACGCGTGCCACTTCGCCCGCAATCCGGCGTCGGGACGGGTGATGGCGAAGGCGGGCATGCAACTGGAAGGCGTCGCGCGCCAACATTTCCGGCGTGGGGACCGCGCGGAGGACGCCGTGACGTACGCGATTCTGCGGGAGGAGTACGACGGCTCATGACCAGGGTGCGGGGGATCGTGGGCGCCATGCTCGTGGCAACGGCGGCCGGAGCGCAGGACGTGACCTCCGTGGCCGGTGTGGCTGGCGAGTTCCGGGGGATGTCGGCCCGCGGTGACGAAGTCTGGGCGAGCGGGCGCGCGGGGACGTACGCGCGCTCGACCGACGGGGGCATCACATGGAAGGCGGGCGTCATCCCCGGCGCAGAGACGCTGTTTCTCGTAGATGTCGAGGTGCTCGACGCGGGCGTGGCGTGCGTCGTGGCCACGAGCTTCGATGCCGGCGTCGGCCGCATCTACCGGACGCCCGACGGTGGGGTGAGCTGGAACGTCGCGTACGAGTTCGCCCATCCCCAGGTGTTCTTCGACGGAATGGCGTTCTGGGATGCCGACCGGGGGGTGGCGTTCAGTGACCCGGTCGACGGCGCGTTTCTCGTGGTCCGTACCACCAACGGGTGCCGCTCCTGGACCGAAGTGCCGCGGGGCCAGCTGCCAGCCCCGCTCGACGGCGAGGCGGGCTTCGCGGCGAGCGGCACGGCGATCGCGGTCGCCGGCGCGCAGCATGCCTGGATCGGAACCGGAGGAGCAGTGGTGGCCCGGGTGCTGCAAACGACGGACGGCGGTGCAACCTGGACGGTGCACACGACGCCCATGGCGGCAGGACCGGCGACGGGAATCTTCGGGATCGCCTTTCGTGATACGCTGCACGGCGTCGCCGTCGGAGGGAACTACCAGCAGCCCCGCAGCGCCGCGCCCAACGTCCTGCGGACCGTCGACGGCGGGCGCACGTGGGCGTTCGTGGGAACGACCGCGCCACACGGCGTGCGCTACGGCGCGGTGTACGTGCCGGGATCGGAGACTGTGATGGCCGGCGGCCCCACGGGCTTTGGGCTGTCGGACGATGATGGTGCGACCTGGATGGCGGTGGACACGGCGTTCACCTACGGTCTCACGGCCACGGGTACGGCAGGGTGGGTCGCGGGGCCGAGCGGACGGATCGCCCGCCTCGGCCCCGACGTCCTGCGTCGCGCCCGCTAGTGCTTGCCGTGCGACATGCCGTTCCCTTCACCCTGGCAGCAGCTCTGCCCTTCCCGCATGCCCTTGCCGCCCATCGTGCTCCGGACCGCGGCCCGCTGATCGGCGGTCAGGAGCGCCATCGCCGCGAGGCCGGCTTCCACCTGCGCCCAGTGCGCCTGGCCCATCGCGTCGTGGGCCCCCGTGAAGTGCCCGCGGACCACCTGTGGATTCACGTCGGCGGCGTGCAGGGCCTCCATCATCTGCTGGCGATGCGTGTCGTGGCTCTTCACGGCCTGGTCGTGCTTGGCCATGGCGCTGGTCTGGAGCTGTTCCAGCTTCGTCACCTGCTCGGCCGTGAGCTTGAGATCGGCCTTCCGCTCGAGCAACTGCGCGGGGCTGAACGCCCGGAGCATCATGCCCATCATCTCGCCCGACGCGTGCGCCGCCGGGTCCTTGTCGCCGTGGTGTTGATGCTCCTGCGCCGTGACCGGTGCGCTGAGCACCGCGAGCGCCACAATCCCGAATCCCGCTACCTGTAGCCGCATACCCGCCCCCTGTTGGGTCAAAATGCCTAGAAACCTGGTCGCGGATCTGACGAGCCGCGAACGCGCAACTTACCTAGGCGGGTCGGGACGGCGAAGGGGGGCTGCGGCGCGGCGGCCCGAGCTCGTGCGTGTCGAGATTCTGTGGCGGAAGGACCGCGTCGACCAGCAACGAGAGGCCCGCGAGTCCAGTGCCTCGGGCGGGGAGCCGCTTGCCTGAACGTGCGCGAGCTCGACCCCGGCAGCGCTTACCCACCTCACAAAGCGTGATTCGGCTCACAGTTCCCGGGTAATACAGGTCGCATTGTTGACGTGATCCCGGTCACCCCCGCTCACGACCGGGCGGCGGGTCTTGGGGAGGGGTCGCGTCATTGGAACATCCAGCGACGGCCACCACGGGCTGCGGCGTGCACGGCGTCGCCGAAGTGGCGGACTTCCTCCAGCCGGTCGGCGGAGAGCGGCCCGCGTCGGGCAGCGGCGACGTCGTGATGCAGCTCGTCCGCGTGGCGCGGCGCGCACAGCACGAGATCCACCGCAGGGTGGGACAGTGCGAAGCGGTAGCACTCGCCCGCGGTCATCCCGTTGGGGAATCCGGCGGCCGGCACCGGCTGCAGGAGCATGCCCCACCGGGTCGCCGTGTAGGCGATGATGGCGGGTCGACGCTCGCCGAGCGGCGTGAAGACGTCGGACTCCGCTCCGCGGTGCGCCGCGTTGTACCGAATCATGAGGGCGTCCACGTCGAGTTCCCGGGCCAGCATCGCGGCGAGCGGCCGGTCGTGGGACGAGAAGCCAATGGCGCGGACCTCTCCGGCTTCGCGCAGCGCCTGCAGGGCCGGCCACGTGCGGCCGGCCACGGACCAGCGAGAGCGCACCCAGCCGAGCAGGAACACATCGATCACGTCGACCCCGAGGGCGCGCGCGTGTCGCCGCCACGCTCGGCGGACTCCCCATCCCGTGTGGATGCCGGCTTCGGCGATGAGCACAAGTTCGTGACGGTGTCCGGAGGCGAGCAGGCGGCGCAAACCCGCGACCATCGCCCGCATGCCCCAATGAAACAGAAAGGTGTTGATGCCGTACTCGTGGAAGGCCCGCTCGACGTCGTCGGGGGAAAGGCGACGGCCGCGCGGCCCCGCGCCGCGGACGGCAAAGGCGGCGAGCGCCAGTGGCGTGACCGCCAATCCGGTGCGTCCGAACGGACGCCGTGCGAGCCGGGCCGCCGCGACGGGCTCGGCTGCGTTGCTCATCGTGTCCTCCCCGACGTGTCGATGGGTAAGTTACTCTGCGAACCGCTTTGCATTCGACGGCTGGGCCGCGTGCCGGTGCGCGGCGAGCTGAACTGGTCGGCGACTGGGCCACAACGGCTGACGCCGGGCTATGGGAGAGACCGCCATGCCACCGCATGACTCGCGCGACGCCACCGATCAGCGGCGGATCGACCGCGAGTTGCTGCGTCTGCGCCTGGGCATCGAGCGGTCGGGGGAGATCGTGTTCCTCACCGACCCGGAGGGACGCATCACGTACGTCAATCCGACGTTCGAGCGCGTTTATGGATACCGGGCGGACGAGGCACTCGGCCAGACGCCCCGAATCCTCAAGTCGGGGCTGATGTCGCAGGACGAGTACCGGGAGTTCTGGCAGGTCCTGCTCGCGAAGCGCACGATCAGCGGCGAGATCGTGAATCGGACGAAGGACGGTCGGCTGGTCACGGTCGAGGCGTCCGCAAACCCGGTGGTGGATGCCGACGGGACGCTGGTGGGATTCCTCGCGATTCAGCGAGACGTCACTGCCCGCCGCGAAAGCGACGCCCAGCTGCGCCTGTCCGACAGCATCCTCGCTTCGGTCGGCAATCTCGTCATCGTCGCTGACGCGACCGGTGCGATCCAGTATGTGAGCCCGTCGGTGCGCAACCTGCTCGGCTACGAGCCCGCGGATCTGCTCGGGGACGGCTGGTGGCTCCGGACCGGTGGCGATCCCGAAGAGCGCGCGCGGGAGCGCGCCCGCGTCGCCGCCATGGCTGGCGGCGACCTGCCCGTGCCCGCGGGCAGCTACGAGCGTCAGGTCACCAACCGCACTGGCGGTGTCCGGTGGATGGCGTGGACAGACGCGCGGGGACCGGACGGACTGCTCATCGGGGTCGGACTGGATATCACCGAGCGCCGCCACGCGGAGGAAGCCCTGCGCGAGTCGGAGGCCCAGTTCCGGGCGCTGATCGCGCACACGGTGCATGGGATCTTCCGCACGGCACCCGACGGGCGCTTCCTCCTCGCGAATCCGGCGCTGGTGGAGCTGCTGGGGTACGCGACGGAAGACGAGGTGCTGGCGCTGGACCTGGCGCGCGACGTGTGTGCTGAGGGGGGGCGCACGCTGGAGGTGCTGCAGCGCGCCGGCGAGGAGCCGATCCGTGGGGCCGAGGTGACCTGGAACCGCCGCGGCGCCGGCCAATTCACGGCGCGCCTCAGCGGCCGGGCCATTCGCGACCCCGACGGCGGCGTGCGGCACTTCGAGGTGCTCGTCGAGGACGTGACCGCCCGGCGGAATCTGGAGATTCAGCTCCAGCACTCGCAGCGCCTGGACGCGATCGGGCAGCTCACGGCGGGGATCGCCCACGACTTCAACAACATCCTCACGAGCATCGTGGCCAACGCCGAGCTCGTGACCGCCAACCTGCCGCCGGAGTCGGTGGGCCTACGGGCCGATCTGCGCGACATCACCGCCGTCGCCACCCGCGGGGCGGAGATGATCAAGAAGCTGATGGCGTTCAGTCGCCGGGAGCACCTCGCGCTCGAGGCACTCGACATCGAACAGTTGATCCGCGAGATGGCGGGGGTGTTCCGCCGCGTGCTGCCCGAGAGCATCGCCGTCGCGGTCGGCGTTCGGGATGTCGGGACGGCGCGGCTGAACCGCAGCGCCATCGAGCAGGTGCTGCTCAATCTCGCCACCAATGCGCGCGATGCGATGCCGGAGGGCGGCACGCTGCGGATCGAGGCGGAACCGACCACCCTGACCGGATCGCTCGCCGGAGTCAACACGCCGATCGCGCCCGGGCAGTACGTGCGCGTGACGGTATCGGACACGGGCGTCGGCATGGAAGAACGCGTCGCGGCGAGGATCTTCGAGCCCTTCTTCACGACGAAACCGCCGGGCAAGGGCACCGGTCTCGGACTCGCCATGGTGTACGGACTGGTCAAGCAGCAGGGGGGCTACATCACGGTCTCGAGCACCCCGCGTCGCGGGACGCGGTTCCAGCTCTACTTCCCCACGACGTTCCCCGCCGGCCTGCAAGCGGAAGCGGAGCCGGCCGCCGATCTCGTCGGCGGCACGGAGAACATCCTGCTGGTGGAGGATGATGAGGCGATCCGGCGGCTGGCGAAGCGGCTGCTCGAGCGCTTTGGCTACCACGTGGTCGTGGCGGTTGACGGGCAGGACGCGGCGGAGTTCCTGCGCGAGCATGGCGGCGACATCGATCTCGTGATCTCGGACGTCGTGATGCCACGCATGAGTGGCCCCGAGCTGCTGGATATCGCGAGGTCCGGCGGCAATCGCGTGCGTTTCATCTTCACCAGCGGCTACGCCATGGAGCAGACCCGGCTGCAGACACCGGTGCTCGCGCGACATCCGTTCCTGCACAAGCCGTGGACCGTGGCCGAGCTCCTCACCACGATCCGCACCGTCCTGGACGCTCCGGCGCTGGAGTGAACCGCGCGGTGGGTGTCGCGCACCCTCAGGCGCGCACCATCGTCAGCTGCATCGTGAAGCGCGTGACCGCACGAAGCGCGTGCGGGCGGTTCGCCGGCAGCCGCAGCGCTTCCCCGGCTGGGACGCGGTGGACGACGCCCGCCACCGTGATTTCCGCTTCCCCATCGAGGACCTGCACGAGCGCGTCGAACGGCGCGGTGTGCTCGCTCAACTCCTGCCCAGTGTCGAAGGCGAACACCGTTACGCTTCCACCGGCGGTCTTGAGGAGCACGCGGCTGACGATCGCGCCGTCCTGGTAGGCGACGAGCGCCGCCAACGGCTGCGGGTGATCCAGCGGGGGGTGGGTCGGCACGGGGGTTCCTTTCGCCACGGGGTGGCTCGACGCGTGGGGGATGGGAGCGAATCTAGCAGGTGGCCGCGGCTCGAAACCGTCCTCCACAGAGGACAACCAGGCACCGCTCTCAAACCGCGCCGCGCAGCCCAACTCATTACAAAACAGACACTTACAGTCGCAGTTCGCCGATTGGCACGACCCCTGCGTTTCTCGGGGCGTGAAGCGCAGCCCGACTCACTCAAGGGAGGTGGCGATGCGCAGCTTCGTGGTCAGCGCGTTCACGGCGGGTCTGCTGGTGCTCGCCCTTTACCCGGCGGAGGCGCAGGACCTGCGCGTCGCCGTTTCGTTCCGCGTCAACGAGCACCTCGCGGGAACCGTGCACTATGGGACGTACCCCGCGCACGTGCACCGCGCGGTCGTGGTGCGCCCCGCCCCCGTGCGTGTCGTGCCCCGAGGGGTCGTGATCGTCGGTCACGATCACCGGGGGGTCGCCAAGCGGTTGCGCAAGCTGGATCGGGAGCACGCGAAATACCATCGCCAGCTCGAGCGTGAGCGCGAGAAGGCCTACCGGAAGCACCGGTCCCATCACGCGCCGGCGGGCCTCGTCATCGTGGGATCGGATTGGGACGACGACCGGTACGACCGCTAGGCCGTGGGGCACGGTGGGTGACGGGCCCGGTGTGCCTTGGCGCACCGGGCCCACCGCATTCCGGTCCTCTTGCGCCCGTGCTATACTAGCCACGCGTGGATCCGCTCGAGCTCCTCCGACTCAATCTCCTTTCCCCTGTCGTGCTGGCCTTTGCTCTCGGCCTCGTCGCGACGGCCGTGAAGAGCGACCTCAAGTTCCCCGACGAGCTCTATACGGCGCTTTCCATCTACCTGCTGCTCGCCATCGGGCTCAAAGGCGGCGCGGAACTGGCCCGCACGTCGCTCGCGGTGTTCTGGCGCCCGGCCGCGGTGACCGTCGGACTCGGGTTGGTCACGCCGGTCATCGCGTACATCATTGCACGGCGCGGAGGACGACTCGAGGTGGCTGATGCCGCGGCGCTCGCCGCGCATTACGGATCCGTGTCGGTCGTGACGTTCTTTGCCGCCCTGGGGTTCCTGGAGGCGTTGGCAGTCCCGGCGGAACCGTTCCTGCCGACGCTCGTGGTCCTGCTCGAGATCCCGGCCATCATGGTGGCGTTGGCGATTGCGCATCGGCAGCTGGAACGCACCAGCTGGGGGACGATCGCGCACGAAGTCATCGCGGGACGCAGCGTGTTCTTGCTGCTCGGCGGTCTGGTCATCGGGTATCTCGCGGGCGCGGACGGCTTGGAGCGGGTCCGGCCGCTCTTCGTGGATCTGTTCCAGGGGGTGCTCCTGCTCTTCCTGCTGGACATGGGGATGGTCGCCGCCCGGCGGCTCCGCGATCTGCGGCATACGGGTCTGTTCTTGGTGGCCTTCGCCGTGGTGGTGCCGATCCTCCACGGCCTGCTGGGCACTGCCGTCGGCCGGCTGGCGGGACTGTCCGTCGGAGGCGCGACGGTGCTGGGGGTGCTCGCCGCCAGCGCGTCCTACATCGCAGCGCCCGCAGCCGTGCGCATTGCGCTCCCGCAGGCCAACCCGAGTCTCTACCTGACGGCCGCCCTCGGCCTCACCTTTCCGTTCAACCTGACGATCGGGATACCGTTATTCTATGTGGTAGCTCGCGCGATGGGCGCGTAGCCCCGGGGGACGACGTGCGCACCAGAGGGATGAAACTCCTGACGATCGTGGCGGAGGCCGTACTCGAGCGCCGGCTGCTGGATGAACTCGCGGCCGCAGGCGCGTCGGGCTACACACTTGGCGAGGTGACGGGCGCCGGCTCCCGCGGCGTGCGCGCCACGGAGTTCGAGGGCAAGAACGTACGGATCGAGACGCTGGTTGGCCCGGCTGTCGCCGATCGCCTGCTCGCGGATCTCGCCGAGCGGTACTTCGACCACTACGCGCTGGTGGTGTGGGTGACGGACGTGGATGTGGTGCGAGGCGAGAAGTACCTCTCGTCGTCGCCGGCCGGGCACAAAAGAGGACCGGGAGGGGAACCATGACGGCGGGGCACCCACCGGAAGACAAGTTCGTCGACTACTCCGAGAGTCCGTTGGTCAAGAAGCTCGGGATCAAGCCCGGCTTCCGCATCGCCCTGGTGAACCCCCCCGACCGCTACTGGGATCTCGTCCACCCGCTGCCGGAGGGGGTGACGGTCACGGGACCCCGCGCGCGGAAGCTCGACGTGATCCACATCTTCATCGAGCGGAAGGCCGAGCTCGCGCGCGCCCTGCCGAAAGCGATTCCCCGCATCCGGCCCGAGGGCATGATCTGGGTGTCGTGGCCCAAGAAGGCCTCCGAGGTGGCCACCGACGTCACCGAGGATGTCGTGCGCGAGCTTGCGCTGCCCCACGGGTTGGTGGACGTCAAGGTCTGTGCGGTCGACGAGACGTGGTCCGGGCTCAAGCTCGTGATTCGTATGGAGGAGCGCGACACGTGATCCGGAAGGGCCTTGCCCTGCCGGTGCTCGTTCCCCTCCTCGCCTGCGCGCCCGCGCCCGTCCGTTCAGCGGAGCCCCCGCGCGCGCCGACCCCCTACGCCCGCGGCACCCATGTCGTCCTCCTCGGTACCGGGACACCCAACGCAGAACCCGATCGATCCGGGCCCGCCAGTGCGGTGATCGTCGACGGGACGCCCTACCTCGTGGATGCCGGGCCCGGTGTCGTGCGGCAGGCGACGGCGGCCGTGCGGCGCGGCATCACTGCTTTGGAGCCCGATCGTCTCGACCGGGTCTTCCTCACGCATCTCCACAGCGACCACACGGTTGGTCTGCCCGACTTGATCCTGACTCCCTGGGTGCTCGAACGGGAACGGCCGCTTGAGGTGTTCGGGCCGGCGGGGACGACCGAAATGGTGCGGCACCTGCTGGCGGCCTACGAAGCCGACATCCGGCGGCGGACGGCGGGGCTCCAGCCGCAGAATGGCACCGGGTGGCAGGTGGTCGCGCACGACATCGGCCCCGGTGTGGTATACCAGGACTCCAACGTGGCCGTGACCGCGGTCGGCGTACCGCACGAAGACTGGCCGCAGGCGCTCGGCTACCGCTTTGCCAGCCGGGACCGCGTCATCGTCATCTCCGGCGACACCAGGCCGACGAACGCGCTCGTCGTGGCGTGCGCGGGGTGCGATGTACTGATTCATGAGGTGTATTCGGACGCGGGATTTGCGCGGCGGAGCGCCGAGTGGCAGCGGTACCACGCGGCCGCCCACACGTCGGCGTCAGCCCTCGCGGCCCTCGCGAGCCGCGCGCGGCCGAAGGTGCTGGTGCTCTATCATCAACTACTGTGGGGAACGTCGCCGGATGAGCTGGTGGCCGAAGTCCGCGCTGGGTACGCGGGCCGCGTCGTGTTCGGGACCGACCTCGCCGTCTTCTAGGGGCGGCTAGACCGCCGCTGCGTCGTCCTCGGCCCAGGCGACCGTCTCGAAGCCAAACAACGTCGTATCCTCGGCGCGCCACGCGTCGTCCGGCAGCCCTGCCTTGCGGCAGACCCACCGGAGGAATGTCTCGCGATCCCAGCCCTGCTCGAGCGGGACCTGCGGCAGCAGTAGACCGGCCCGTCCGCGGTGCTCCACCATGAGGCCGTGACGGCCCACGATCACGTCCGTCGCTCCGATGGGTGTGAGCGGGGTCAACACACTGATCTCGATCGTGAGGGACGGGATCTCGGGCGAGGTGACCGGCGCAAAGCGCGGATCGTCCGTGGCCGACGCGATCGCCGTGTACGCCACGGCCTCGATCAACGGCCGCGTGGGTCTCGTCTCGCCGCGGCAGCCCCGCAAGTCGCCGTTCGCCCGGCGCCGCAGGGTCACAAACGTGGCGCGCGGCGCGCCCAGCACGGGGTCGTCGCTGTGGAGGGTCGAGCGGCGGCCCTTGCTGAGGTGATCCTCCAACGCCTGCCGCGCCACCCGCAGCAGCAAGGTCCGGTGGTGGGCCGACAGGCCCGGGAGCGGTTCGAATCGGGAGGCAGCCACGGCCGAGCTCCGCAGGGAACTTCAGCCGTGAGCCACCGGCTCGCCAGAGGGAGCGGATTCACCGGGAATTCATGGAGCCTTCAGCCGCGACCGGCGATGGTGACAGCACGCCGGAGGTAGACATGTGCGCCATGATGACCGAAGCCTGGCTGTACGCCCAGGTCACGCCCGACCTCGCGCCGCAGGCGCTGCCGGCCGTGACCACGCGAGTCGCCTGTCCGCATACGGGAGGGATCAAGCGCGTGCGGCTTGCGGTGGATCCCGTGAGCGGGCGCCCGGCCGTGACGTGGTGCGGGCGGTTCGGCGCCGCGTCGATCACGTGTGAGCAGGAGTGCCTGCAGCCCGCCGACACGATCGCCGGGGAATAAGCTCGGGCAACGCGGCCGGACGCACCCAGCCGAGCGGTCAGCGTGCGTCGCCCGACTCCGTGTCGGGGGGATGCCGCGCCGAGCGGCCGGTGACCTTCCTTTGTTGGAACGCGGTGATCCCCAGGCGGGTCATCCAGCGGTCCCCGAGCCCCGGCCAGAGTGCGTTGAGGGCGAGCAATGGCCGGACCGGCATCGAGTTCACGATCAGTTCCGCCCTGTCGTGCCGCACCGCCCGAAGCACGGCATCCGCCACCTGCTCAGGTGTGCAGGAACCGAGGGAACGCGGGGCGACGATCCCGAATCGGGCGAACATCCCGACTGTGGTCACGTAGCCGGGGCAGATCACGGAAAGGGAGATCGGCTCCGTCCCGAGTTCGATCCGCAGGGCATGCGTCCACTCGATGAGACCCGCCTTGGTCGCGCTGTACACCGCGTTGTAGGGCGTGCCCTTCTTGCCGGCGAGTGACGCGAGGCTGACGACGTGGCCGCGTCCGCGCGCGAGCATGCCGGGCAGCACGAGTCGGGTGAGCTGCACCGGCGCCGTGAGATTCGTTTCAATCGTTTCCGCGAGCGTCGCCGCGTCCGCCGAGAGGAACGCGCCCGCCGACTCGATCGCCGCGTTGTTGACCAGGATGTCGATCCCGCCGAGGCGCTGTTCGGCCTCCGCTACCAGACGCTCACGCTGCATCTGGTGGCGGAGATCGGCGGGGATGATGGCGTGGGTGGTGCCCTCCGGCGCGCCGAGGCCGGCCGCCACGCGCTCCAAGCCGGTGCGGTCGCGCGCCGTCAGCGCCAGGCGAACGCCTGCCCCGGCGAGCGCGCGGGCAATGACAGGGCCAATGCCCCGCGACGTCCCGGTGACGAGGGCCGACTGCCCCGCGAGCGTCCTCACCAACCGATCGGGACCCCCGCGTTCTGGCGATCCAGCCAGACCTTGAGCGGCGCGAAGTACTCCAGCAGCGCGCCCGCGTCCATGTCGCGCTGGCCCGTGAGCGCGTGCAGCGCCTCCGGCCACGGCCGACTCGCGCCCAGGGCCAGCATGCGCCCGAGCTTCTCGCCGGCCGTCGTGCTGCCAAAGAACGAACAGCGATGCAGCGGACCGGTGTAGCCCGCCGCCTGACAGAGCGCGCGGTAGAACTGGAATTGCAGGATCCCGGCGAGGAAATACCGCGTATAGGGGACGTTCGCCGGAACGTGATACTTGGCGCCGGGATCGAACGCGTCCGATCCGCGGGGAGCAGGCGGGGCCACTCCCTGATATCGCATACGCAGGTCCCACCAGACCCGGTTGTAGTCGCGGGGCGCGATGTCCCCACTGAACACCCGCCAGCGCCACTGGTCGATCAGCAGGCCGAACGGCAGGAAGGCCACGCGGTCCAGCGCCTGACGCAGCAACAGCACGGTGTCGGCCGACGCTGCGGGCGCGCGGTCGAGCAGGCCCACCTTCACCAGATAGTCGGGGGTGATCGCCAGTGCGATGGCATCGCCGATGGCCTCGTGGAAGCCATCGTGCGCGCCCGTCTGGTAGAGGAGCGGCTGGTCCTTGTAGGCCCGCTGGTAGAAGTTGTGGCCGAGTTCATGGTGAATCGTGACGAAGTCCTCGGCTGTGGGCTCGATGCACATCTTGATCCGGAGATCGTCGCGGTTGTCCACGTTCCACGCGCTCGCGTGGCACACGACGTCCCGGTCCCGTGGTCTGGTGAACTGCGAGCGCTCCCAGAAGGTCGTGGGAAGCGAGTCGAACCCGAGGGACAGGAAGAAGTTCTCGCCGTAGCGCACCAACTGCCGGGCGTCGGGCGCCTGCTCGCGCAGGATCGCCGTGAGATCGTACCCCGGGCCGACGCCGCTCGGCGCCACGAGCGGGAAGATGTTCGCCCAATCCTGCGCCCACATGTTGCCGAGCAGGTGCGCGGGCACCGCGCCGTCGGGCGACACGATGGCTGGGCCGTAGAAGATGCTCAAGCGATGCCGCACGTACGCGTGGAGCGCCACGTAGAGTGGACGCACCTGCTCCCAGAGCCGCTCGATCTCCGCCGCGAACGCGTCGGCCGGCATGTCGTATGCCGCGCGCCACATGGCCCCCGCGTCCCCGAACCCGAGCGTCTGTGCTCCCTGGTTCGCCAAGGCGACAAACCGGGCATACCGGTCCCGCATCGGCGGCGCAATCGCGTGCCAGCCGCGCCACACCGCGAGCAACTCCGCGGGATCGCGGCTCTCCGCCAGAATGCGCGTCAGGTCGTTCAGCGTGAGGCACTGCGTGCCACCCGCACCGGGCCGACAGTAAGTTCCGCGCCCGTAGTCGGCTTCGAGTCCGGTCTGCAGCCGGGCCATCTCCACGCCCAGCCCCGAATCCGCGGGCGGGGGAGCCGCGAGAGAGAGCTTGAGCAGGAGGAAGCGCCGCCGGAGGTCAGCGGGCATGGGGACCGCGTCGTAGCCCGCCGCCTCGGTCGCCAAGCGCTGCACGAGCTGCCCGTACTCGGCCTGGGCGGTCGCGGACAGCAACTCGGTGTCTTGCGTGATGTAGGTCGCCGCGACCCACTCGGTGCGCGAGAGATGTACGCTCCGCTCCACGAGCTGCGCCTCGGCCTGATCGAGGAAGCGGCGTGCCGCGGCGAGGGTCGGCTGCTGCGCCGGAAGCGGTGCGGCGACCAGCAGCACCAGCGCGCCGACACACGCCACCCACCTCGACGTTCCATCCTTCCGTCCGTCCGTCATCCCGCCTCCTCGACGTCCGCCGTCCACGTGATCTCGATGGCCGCGCGCAGCGACGCGGCCGTGGGGCACTTCGCCTGGTGCGTCGCCAGCGCGCGGTCCACCGTTTCCCGCGACCCCGCCGGGATCCGCAACGTGTAGTGGATCGCGACGCCAGTGAGGACCGGTAGGCGGTCCCGCACCTCGTTGATGCCGGTGACGTCGGCACGGATCGCGTCCGGGGGCAGGCTGATCCCGCGCACCTCCAGTGCGCCATTGAGGGTTCCCAGCATTCAACCGCCGGTGGCCGCCACGATGTAATCCACCGGCAGCGGCAGGTTCTTCTCGCCGTCCAGCTTGTAGTGCGCCTTGATCGTGCCATGCACGCCGAAGTCGATCGGCGGCCCGACTTCCAGATCGGCCCGGCGGTGTGTACCGGCGATCTTGTGGATCGTGGCACGTGCGACGTAGAAGGGATCGGTCATCCGGCCTCCGGGGAACGGATTCGGGTGGCGCGAGGCGGCACGAACATCCGCATGACGTCACCGTGGGACGGCGGGAGTCGCGTCGACACCGCGCTTACCGCTGGGGACGCGGCTCGGCGAGCCGGAACGTCACATCGAGGGTCGACCAGTGCAGGTTGACGTCGGCACCGGCCCGGAACCCGATCGCGCCCTCGACCGGCACACTCCCACGCGGGACGCTGGCGACCGCCTCGCCGTTCACACGGAACGTCACCTCGCGGGGCTCTACGTCGATGCCGAGCACGTGCTTCAGCGTGCCCGTTCCGGGGTGTGGCTGGACCGCGTCGGACGCGGTCCAGGGAACGACGGATCGCCGGGTCGCGCCATCCTGCACGTACACCGCGGCCAAGCCGTCGCGCCGCAGCACGAACGCACTGTAGCGACGCTGGCTGCCGTCGAGTTCGGTGCCGCCGAAGAAGAGCCCGAACTCGCCGTTCTTGGAGTCCGGGAACAGGAAGACCTCGGCCGCGATGCCGAAGCGCCCCTGCCCGCGGATCGTCGGATCGTACAGGATGGCCCCTGGTCCCGTCGTGACATGCCACCCCGGTGCCATGGTCACGAAGCGCCAGGCCGAGTCGGGCACGTCCTGGCCGGTCACGAGCTGGGCGGGGGCATCCGTGATCCAGCGCCAGTGCGTCGGGGTCGCGAGCTGCGCGTCGAGCGGCGCGGACAGCGCGGTCACCGCAAGGGTGACGATGGCGATGCGGAGCGGCATGCTGGGTGGCCTCCGTGCTCAAGGGGAGAAGCTCCGGGCGACAAGCCAAAGATGCGCCGGAAGACGCTTCACCGCACGGGGATCGGGATTCGTCGTGGCGCGCCCCGTCGCGGGGCGTCCGCAGGCAGTCGAGCCCCGGCGTCAGCTGACCATCCGTGCGATACCCGCCGCGTGCCTTTCGCGGTCCCTCAACGATGTCTTCACCTATGACGCTCGCGTGGGACGCCGGAGCAGGTACACCACCAGCACGACGTTGCCAAGCACGAACAGCGGAGCGATCCAGGCCGCGATCCGCCCGGGGGACGCGCCGCGCCGGTGCAGGTCGATGATGAGCCAGGCGATCGCCAAGAGCGTGAACACCAGCAGGTCCGAGACGATCAGCAGCAGCATCCAGTCCGCGTGCAGGTGCTGCCACAAGTGGGTCAAGGCACCCAGGACGCCGTCCGGATGTTCGAGCCAGCGCACCGTCGCGATCACGATCCACGCGACGAAGACCACCGACCAGAGATAGCCGAGTAGCTTCTTCATCATTGCCTCACCGTCGGTCTCTGCGGAGAGGTACGTCCCGCGTGGCACGCCCGCCAGACGTCTTCAGGCCCACTTCATCTCCGCTTCAGACCGCCGGCTCTTCCTTGGATGCACGATCCGGGTTCCCGCCGGCTGACGGCCAGCGCATCCTCCCGAGCCACCGAGGTGTCCCATGGCTGGGATAGTGGGGTACGGGGCGTTCATCCCGCGCAATCGCATCAAAACCGAAGTCATCGCGCACCAGTGGGGCAAGGACCCTGCGGTCATCCGTCGGGGTCTCCTGCTCGAGGAGAAATCGGTGCCGGGCCTCGACGAGGACACGATCACGATCTCGGTCGAAGCCGGACGCGCCGCTCTCGAGCGAGCGGGCATCGACCCGCGGCTGGTGGGCGCGCTGTACATCGGCTCCGAGTCCCATCCGTACGCGGTCAAGCCGAGCGGTACCGTGGTGGCGGAGGCGCTCGGGATCGGTCCGGAGGTGCATGTCGCCGACTTCGAGTTTGCGTGCAAGGCCGGAACCGAGGCGATGTTCGTTGCGCTGAGCGTGGTGGAGTCCGGGCGCGCACCCTACGCCATGGGGATCGGCGCCGACACGTCCCAGGGGGCGCCGAACGACGCCCTCGAGTTCTCGGCGTCCGCGGGGGGCGCCGCGTATCTGTTCGGCGCGAAGCACCTCCTGGCCGAGGTGGTCGAGACGTACAGCTATACCAGCGACACGCCTGATTTCTGGCGGCGGGAAGGCGAGTTCTATCCACGCCACGGCGGGCGATTCACGGGCGAGCCTGCCTATTTCCGGCACGTGACCGCGGCGACGCGGGCGATCCTCGAACGCACCGGGCTCTCGGCGCGGGATTTCCGGTACGCGGTGTTTCACATGCCCAACGGGAAATTCCCGCTCTCCGTCGGTAGGGAACTCGGCTTTACGAAAGCCCAGCTTGAGACTGGGTGGGTCGTCTCGACGATGGGGAACACGTATTCCGGCTCGTCGCCCACGGGACTCGCGGCGATTCTCGACGTGGCTGCGTCCGGTGACTTGATTCTCATCACCTCGTTCGGCTCCGGGGCGGGCAGTGATGCGTTCGTGTTGAAGGCGACGGAGCTGCTGCCCGAACGGCGCGGCCGGGCGCCCACGGTGCGGTCCATGCTGGACGGCCGGCGGCGCTACCTCACGTACGGCGAGTATGCGAAGTACCGCGAGAAGATCCTGCTGAACGAGTAACCGCACAGGAGGTCCCATGCGCGAGGTTGCCATCGTCGCGGCGGGGATGACGCCGTTCGGGGAGCTGTGGCAGCGGAGTCTGCGAGATCTCTTCGTCGACGCGGCGCTCGAGACCCTGCGACACGCCCGCGCCGACCATCTCGATGCGATCTACGTGGGCAACATGTCCGGCGGGCAGTTCGTGGGTCAGGAACACCTTGGCCCGCTGATGGCCGACCACCTCGGGATGGCTGGGGTTCCGGCCACGCGGGTCGAGTCGGCCTGCGCGTCGGGGGGGGCCGCGTTGCGGGCTGCCTTCCTGGAAGTGGCGAGCGGCATGAGCGATCTCGTACTCGCGTCCGGTGTCGAGAAGATGAACGATGGCGCCGACGTGACGGGTGTGCTCGCCAGTGCGGCGGACCAGGAGAGCGAAGTCTATCACGGCGTCACATTCCCCGGCCTCTACGCGCTGATCGCGCGCGCCCACATGGCCGCGCACGGCACCACGGAAGCGGATCTCGCCGCAGTCTCCGTCAAGAACCACCGCCATGGCGCGCGCAATCCAAAGGCACAGTTCCGACACGAGGTGACGACCGAACAGGTGATGGCGTCGTCGCTCGTGGCAGATCCGCTCCGGCTGCTGCACTGCTCGCCCGTCAGCGACGGGGCTGCCGCCGTGCTGCTTTGCCCACTGACCCGCGCCAAGGAGTTCACGGATCGGCCCGTACGGATCCGGGCCAGCGGCATGGCGACGTCCTCGATGGCGCTCGCCGACCGGCGCGATCCCGCGTTTCTCGACGCGGTCAGTGTCGCCGGCGGACGCGCGTACGCGATGGCGGGGCTCGCGCCGACCGACATCGACGTGGCCGAAGTGCATGACTGCTTCGCGATCGCGGAGCTCTGCGTGCTGGAGGCGCTGTGCTTCACGGAGCGCGGCCGCAGTGGCGAGGCGACGCGGGCCGGTGAGACGGCGCTCGGTGGCCGGATTCCCGTAAACACCAGTGGCGGTTTGAAATCGAAGGGGCACCCGGTCGGCGCTACGGGGATCGCGCAAGTCATCGAGATCTTCGAGCAGCTGCGGGGTGAAGCTGGCGAGCGCCAGGTGCGCGATGCCGCCGTCGGGCTCACCCAGAACATGGGCGGCTCCGGCGCCAGCGCCGTCGTCCACATTCTCGAGAGGGTGTGAACCATGCCGAGTCCCAGATACTGGCGTGAAATCCCGGCGCGGTATCGGCTGGAAGCCGGGCGGTGCGGGGGATGCGGCAAGGTGGTGTTTCCCACGCGTCCCGTCTGCCCCGGGTGCCGGGGGGAGGGGTTGGAACCAGTAACGCTATCGCGCCGGGGGCGCGTCGTGACCTCGACGGTAATTCACGTGGCACCGACCGAGTTTCAAATGGAAGCGCCCTATCCCATGGCCGTGGTCGAAACTCCCGAAGGGGCCCGTCTGATGGTCCAGATTGCCGACTGCGAGGCCGATGCAGTGCAGCCGGGGATGGAGGTGACCCTCGAGTTCCGGCGCCTCCGCAAGGAAGGCAAAAGCGGCATCCTCTGCTACGGGCACAAGGGCGTGCCAATCGGCTAGAAGGAGGGGACCCATGCACAAGGTCCGCGTCTGGGCCGAGTTGAGCGACGAGATGTTCCACGCGTACGAAGGGGAGGCGCGGCGGCAGGGCGTCGCTCTCACGTCGCTCGTCCAACAGACCGTCAACTGCCTGATCCGCGAACTCGAGGAGGAGGAGCGGGCGGAGCTGGGGGACGTCCGCACGTCCTGACCGGCCGCTCCAAGGGCGCTAGCGGCCTCCGGGCGCCTGCTGCTCGCGCCAGAGCCAGATGGCGAGCCCGGCCGGCACGAGGATGGCGACGACGCTCGGCCACAGCGGGATGGGGATGTCCGCGACGATCACGTCGACGCGCAGTACCAGCCGCAGGACATGACCGGCGGAGACCAGCAGCAAGAAGAGACCGGTGACCAAGGCCGCTGGCTTCATGACGAGCCCTCCGTAGCCAGTGGCAGCGCCCGCCCCTTCGGTACCGTCCGCACGAACTGCCCGAAGTGCAGACACTCCTCGAGCCGGCAGGACCACGCCAGCCGTCCGTTCCAGACCGTCATGTCGGGGCAGCCGTCGCACATGTTCTGTCGGCCGTCCGGCAGGACGTCGATCGGCTGAATCACCATGATGGACTGGAGGTGCAGCCGGCGGACGGCAATCCGGGGATCCCGCAGCGCGCGCCCTGCCGCCCGGCGCACTCCGCGATCGAACGGCCATAGCCACAGCAGCGATCGACCGCTGCGCAGCACGCGCGGCGCGGCGTACGCCAGGTACCGGCCCGTCGTGAGGTGATGCGCCGTTTGTGCCAGCTCGATCAGCTTCGGGCCCATGTAGCCGTAGATCCGGTCCTTCGTCCCCAGTCTGGCCGTCAGCAGCCACTTGAAGGAGTCGGGCTTCTCCGTGCCGTTCAGGTACGCGCACGGCTCGAAGTCGGGGAACCGTTCGCGGATCCTGGCCACGACCTCCGGCGCCGAAATGTCGGTGCGTTGCTTCGGGATCGGCTCCCCGTACGCCAAGGGGGCCATGTCCACGCGCTGCCCGCCAGCGTAGTAGTCGAACCCGCCTTCGAGCACCGCGGCCCGGAAGCAGATGAACACCATGACGTGCACGATGTCGATGTGCTCCTGCGCCCACGCGACCAGGTCGGGTACCGCGTCGAGCGTGTCTTCGAACACGGTGGAGTTGAAGGCGCACGCGATCCCGCCGATCCGCGCCACGCGCTCGGCGTACTCCAGCCGCAGGGCGTTCAGCTCCTGCTCGGATTTCCCCTTCCACTTGGGGCGGCCCTGCTTGCTGTCGATGTGGAAGGTGAGGCCCGCGAGTCCGGCCCGCTTGAGCTCCCGGAGCAGCTCGTCGGTGAGGGCCAGCCCGTTGGTGTTGAGGATGGGCTTCCACCCACGACGGGTGACCAGGCGCACGATCTCGACGATCTGCGGATGCGTCAGCGGATCGCCGCCGGCGATCGAGATGCCATCTGCGCGGCGGTCGCGCGCGAAGACGTCGAGATCGGCCGCCACTTCCGGCAGCGACTTGTGCACGTCCACGTTGGCCCGGTAGCAGCCCTCGCACGCGAGGTTGCACTTCATGGTGGGCTCGAGCCAGGCGATGGCGTTGTCGGGGAGACTCCACGGGAGTCGGTAGAGCGTGCGGTGGTCGAGGGCGGCCTGCATGCGGGCCTCCTAGGTGCGCGGCACGCACACCATGCGGAGCCGGATTCTGGAACGGAGTCGAGCGGACCGAAAGAGGACCGACGGGACACCACCCGTCAAGCAGATTCGGGAGCGTCGCCGTCGGTCTTCGCGAAGCGAGGCGTCAGAACCGCGAAGCGGTCAGCTCGACATCGGCGCTGCTCCACGCCGCCGCCCTGCGGCGCTCGACACGTTGCGCCTCCGCCGTGCGTCCTTGGGCTTCGAGCGCCCGCACGAGCCCGAACAGCGACCACCCGTTCTCGGGGAACCGCTCCAGGTCCTCCCGATACACCCGCTCGGCGTCCACGGGCCGACCGGCCGCCAGCAACGCTTTGCCGAGCGAGTGGCGCATGGGGTAATACCACGTCGGCGGCTCGTTGTAGGTGAGCCGGTCTTCGAGCTCGGCCGCCGCCTGGAACGCGCGGACCGCCGCGGCAGGGCGGCCGCCGCGCAGCGCGATCTCACCGGCGAGCGCGTGCGCGGCGATCCGCAGGGCCGTACGGTTGTCATTGTCCGGGAAGCGATCTGCGATTGCGCGCACGGAGTCGAGCGTGGTCTGCGCATCGTCGCGACGCCCGAGGGCGGCCAGCGCCACTCCGCGGGCGTAATACGCCATCCCGGTGGCGAACCGCAGGTCGGAGGGTGGCAGGGGCTCGGCAAGGACCTCGTCCCAGCGTCCGAACGTGACCAGTGTCCAGGGCACGATGGGCGTGACGGCCTCGAGCCACGGAATCTGGCGGATCACGTCGGGACCGAGGCGTGCGGCGGTCCGTCGCGCCGCGTCGATGGCGGTCTGGCTCGCGCCCGCCAGAGACGCCGCGAAACTCATGAAGTGGTAGTTGTGCGGGTAATAGCCCTGCGGATAGAGCCCCTCCCGACTCACCATCGGTCCTTCGAGATAGGACTCGTCCGCATGGACGGCGTGCTTGTTTGCGTCGATCGCGTCCGCGTAGCGCCCGACGCGGATGTAGATGTGTCCCGGCATGTGCACGAGATGCCCCGCGCCGGGCATCAGCGTCGCCAGCCGCTCCGCACACGCCACCGCGCGCTTGGGATCCCGTGCCTCGACGGCGTGAATGTAGAGGTGGCACGCACCGGGATGGTCCGGGTTCAGGGCGCGCGCGCGCTCGAGCCGCTCGAGCAGGGTGGAGGTGCCGGGGGCCGGCGCACCGTCCGGCAGTCAGTAGGCCCACGGCCGCAGGTTCATCAGGGCGTCCGCGTGAAGGACCTGGGCCTCGACGTCGTCGGGGTAACGTCCCGCCGCCTGCGCCATGGCGGCGGCGTACGCGGAATCGCGGCCGGCGCGGTTCGCGAGAGGCTCAGGGCCGTACCGTTCGGCTAGCGCGGTGATGAGGGCGCCTTCCCGCGGCGACACGTGCCGCGTTCCCGCGCGGGCGCGCTGGATGGCCTGGTAGGCCAGCACACCCATCGCCGAGTCCATCGGCGCGTTGATGTTCGGGCCGGCGGCGAGCGCGATGCCCCACGCGCACATCGCGCATGTCGAGTCGAGCCGCTCACCTTCGGCAAAGGCGCGGATGGCCTCCGCATGATTGAAGGCCCACGTCAGGCGGATGCCTTGGTCGAAGAACCGTTGGGCAAGCGGAACCACCGTCGTGACGGGGTAGTGGTAGCTCCCGAGGTTGTCGTAGAGCGGGACCGCCGCGCCCGGGGCGGGCGCGTTCTGCGGTCGATGATCGTGGGCCTGCGCCCCAAGGGGGCACACCGCCACGGCGGCCAGCACGGCCGTGAGAAGGGGTGTGCGGATCATGGACTCCTCCCGAAAAGTCCGGCCGCCACGTCGCCGTTTTACGGCCGGGGGCGGGCCCGGTCGGCGGTCGGCGGCGCCGTCCAGAGGTTATTGCCCCGGTCGGCATCCGGGAAGACCTGTTCGGCGTCGATCTCCACCCTGACGACGGCTGCCGACGTGCGAACGGTGATGTCCGCGCGACGCGCGCCCGTGAGCCACCGCTCCACGGGAATCTCCGCGCGCACCGTGTCCCCGTTGACGAGCGTGAGCGTGAGACGCGCCGGCATCGGGACGCGCCCGAGGTCCTCGACCACAATCGTCGTGCCGTTCCGTCCCGCCCGCACGTCCTGCACCGCCTGGTCCAGCGTCCAGGCCTCGTAGTACCACGACCGCCAAAACCAGTCGAGGTTCCGGCCGCTCACATCGCTGAAGGTGTTGAACAGGTCCCACGGCTGCGGGTGTTTGAATGCCCAGCGCCGGACATACGTGTGGTATGCCTTGGCGAACGTCTCCGGGCCCAGCAATCCGCGCAGCGTCCAGAGCACCGTAGCCGGCTTGGCGTACGAAGCCGTGCCGTACGCCCAGCCGTTCGTGTGGAAGTCCGACCAGGTCATGATCGGGCCTTCGAGATCGGTGCGGGTGATCTGGAGATATCCTCGATAATTGCCCAGCTCGGAACGCCCGCCGTAAAAGTCGTTGGTGGCGGCGCCGCCGTTGAACGAGGTGGTGCCCTCGTCCATCCAGGCGTGCCGCCGCTCGTCGTTGCCGACGATCATGGGGATCCACATGTGGGCCAGCTCGTGCGCCGTGACGCCGTAGAGCCCGCGGTCGTTCGAGGCCCCGCCGATCAGCGTCATCATCGGATACTCCATCCCGCCGCCAATGATGTCCTCGCCCTCGACGGCGGTCATGTGCGGCCACGGATAGGGATACCCCGTCCAGCGCGACAGGAAATCGATCGAGTGCTGGGCGTAGCGCCACGCGCTGGCCCAGACGGGCGCCGTCTGGCGGTAGATCGCGTTCACCAGCGTGTAATCGGGTCGGCCGTCGCCGTCCTGGTCTCCCACGGGGGTCCGCGCCGCGTCCCACAGCGACTCACGCGTGATGCTGTACGCCACGTCCCGCACCGCGTCGGCGGCGAAGCGCCACGCGAGCATGCCGGACTCCGATCGCCGGGTGGCCGTGCCGGGCCCGAAGTCCGCCGCGGTCAGCACGTGCACGACCGTGTCGCTCGTCTGGGCAGCCTGCAGGCGGGTCACGATCGTGGAGGGGAGCACGGCTTCCGCATTCGCGAGCCGGCCGGTCCCCTGGACAAGCCACCCCTCCGGGACCTCGAGCGTCACGTCGTAGTCGCCATAGCCCATGTAGAACTCGGCGTTGCCGAGGAAGGCGTCCGTCTGCCACCCGCCGACGTCGTCGAACACGGCCATCTGCGGATACCAGTAGGCGAGGTAGAAGAGGTTGTCCCGACTCCAGCCCATCCGCCCGCCGGCCCCTTCCTGGGGAATCCGGTAGCCGAAGTCGAGCTCCAGCACCGCCGAGTCCCCGGCGGCGAGCGGGCGCGGCAACCGCAGCTGCAGCGCCGTCCCCCGCACGAGGTAATCCCCACCCTGGCCGGCGCGAAGCTCGCGGCCCTGCGCCACGACGCGCCTGACCTCCATGCCGCCCGTGACTTCCGCGGGACGGTTCCGGACGACGCCCTCGGCGTGGACGTTCTGAATGAGCTGAAGCGCGAGCACCGGCAGCGGCTTCGGCGACCGATTCAGGTAGACGATGCGCGCGGTGCCGTCGATTCGCTTGTTCGCGACATCGAGCCGCGCGCGGATCGTGTAGCGACTCCAGTTCTGCCAGTACGTGGGTCCCGGAGCGCCGGTCGTGCTCCGCGTGCCGTTGGCAATCGCCTGCTGGAATCCGCGGGGCAGATCGATCGGATAGGGGAGCGGACGGGCGCGCTCGGCCGACACGGGGCTCTGCGCCGCAGCGACCGAGGTCGCGCCGCACGCGAGGAGCAGAACGACCGGGAGGGCGAACCGGGTGTTTCGCATTGAATCGAGGCCTCGATGAACGGGATGATGGGTGGGTAATCGTACCGCGGCCGAGCCGGATTGTGCCGGATGCGCGCTCAGGGCATGCCGCGCGCGGCGATCCGCCGTCCAGCATAGACGCCCACGCTGGTGCCGATGACGCTCAGGAGGAATGCGGTCATGACGCCGACGGGCGCGCCGGTCCACCGGCCGAGCGCTCCGCCGGGCGCGGCACCGATCCAGGCGAAGAGCTTGAAGGTCATCCTGGTGGCTCGGGGGACGGTGGAAGGCCCCGCCCGTGCCAGACGCGGATTCGCCCGCCACAGAACTGTCCGGTGAAGAACGCGGCGACCAGGATCGGGACGGTAGTCAACCGCCACGCCTCGCCCGTGGCCAATCGTATCCCCACAACGAGGGGGACGGGTGCGTGCACGGCCAGGAACCACGGAAGCGTGAACCGCCGCGTCCCCGCCCGCCAGAACCCGAAGGGGAGATTGACACAGGCGACTCCGATCGCCGCCAGCCAGAGGGCACGCGTAGGCACCTCCTGCAGGACCCCCCCGAGGAAAGAGATTGCCCCGGTCACTCGCGCAGCTCCGCCGGGACCGGGTGCTCGGGGCTCGGCAGGTCGTTGACGATCGCCGCAATCTGCCAGCGGCCATCACGTCGCACCAGCGAGAAGCTGTCCACGCCCTGCTGCGGCGGCCTCGATGACCCGGGGATGTGTGCTTCGTACAGGACGAGGATCTGAGCCACGTTCCGGAAGACGAGCGGTCGCAGCCGGACGATGCGCTCGACAAAGCCGGCGGCCTGCACGTCCTCGCGCTGCGCAAACGCCACGAAATCCGCGACGAAGCTCTCGACCGAAAACACCGTGCTCGCCGTCCGTCCGGTGCGCAAGACAATCACGGCCTCCGGGAGAAACAGCGCCCGCACTGCGTCCCAGTCTGGTGTGGCGGCCGGGCCGAACGAGACTAGGTCGTAGAGCCGACCAACCGTCCCCTCGGCGGTCTCGTAGGCCGGCGCCGGCGCGACGCTCGGTGCCTGCGCGCGGAGCGGGCCAGCCAGGGTGGCGACCAGGAGGCCGCACGCCCCGATCGTGGGGAGCCTACTTGCGGTAGACATAGACGGCCGTCTGACCCTCCCCCGACAGATCCTGTTCGATCGTGAGCCGGCCGTTGGTCGGGAAGGCGGTGAACGTCACATTCTGGATGAAGGTCGACACGAACCGGAGACCGACCTCACTGGTGGCGAACGTTCCGTGGTCCACCCAGGCGGTGATCGGCTGCGGCTCGTCGAACACGAGCAACTGACGCTCGACCCGGTGCTCGTACGTTCCATCCGGGTTCACGTCGAGCGATCCCCCGGTCACCACCACCTTGACCTGTAGATCCCGGGCCGGATCCGGGATGATGGTGTCGAGCACCACGGCCGGCAGGGTCTGTCCGGCCGCGGTTTCGAGCGCGTAGGTGCCCAAGAGCGCGTTCAGCTCGAGTGCGCCGTCCGCGCAGGCGGCGCCGGCAAGCGCGACCGTCCCGACCAGCAGGCGCAGGACGCGCGCTGGCGTCACGGCCCGAACGAATCGGTGTTCCACATGTCCGTCAAGATCAGCCAGCGACCGTCCGGCTGCCGTTTCAGGACGCTCAGCTGTTTGCCGGTGTACGTGAACGGCTGAGGCGAGCCCCTCACGAAGATCGTCATCGTGAAGTGGAAGCGGGCATACGCCAAAGCCGGACCGGTCTCCACCTCGATCGCGTGGATCGTCCAATCCGGCACGCTGTCCACGGCGCCGAGACTCTGACGAATGGCGGCGTGGCCGCGCACCGCCGGCGCGTTCATCGGGAGGCGAACGGCGTCGGCGGCAAAATACGTGGCGGCGGCGTCCCAGTCGCCGTCCACGACTGCCTGCACGTATCCCCGCACGACGGCGGTTGCGTCGGCGCCGCTCGTTTGTCCGACTACCGGGGTGGCCCAGCCTGCGAGACCGAATGCGCCAGCGAGAATCACGAGGTGTGTCGTCGAGCATGGCATCTCGCCCACTCCTTACCAGGTCACACCGCAACCTAGCCCCCCGGGGTTCCGTCGGGCTACGGTCCCTGTGCTACCGCAGCGAGCACCGCGTCGAGCAGGGCGTCGAGTACCGACGGGTATTGCCCGCCAAACACGTTCCAACTGTTGAGCACGGCCACGACATCATGTTCGGGAAGCACCAGGAGATACTGGCCGCCGAATCCAAGGCCAGCCCACACATCCTCGCCGTCCCGATCGAGCCGCCACCACTGGTAGCCATAACCCCAGTCGCGGAACCTCACCCGGTCCACCCGACGGGCTGTGGAGGCCCGCACCCAGCCCTCCGGCAGAATGCGCCGCCCATCCCACACGCCGTCGTGGAGGTACAGATACCCGATCTTGGCGAGCTGCTCCGTTTCGAGATACAGGCCGCCTTCGGTATCCGGCAGCCCAGTCGGCGTTCGCTTCCAGTGGTAGTCCCGAATCCCGAGCGGTCCGAAGAGATGGGCCTCGGCGTACCGGTCGACCGTCTGGCCGGTCGCCTGCCGGATGATCCCCGACATCAGGTGACTGCCACCGCTGTTGTAGGCCCACTTCGTCCCGGGATCGGCATCCATCGGCTGCGCGAGCGTGAACCGGATCCAGTCCGGACTCAACTCGAGCTGCAGCGTGGTGTTCGTGGAATCGAGCGGCCGGTCGGTCTCGTGCCACTCGAGGCCAGTGCGCATCGTGAGGAGGTCGTCCAGGGTCGCGCGGCGCAGTCGCGGGTCGACGTGTGACAGATCATAGTCCGCGAAGAAGGACAAGAGCGGGACCTGGGTCCCCACGATCTCACCGCGCCGGATCGCGATGCCGATCAACGCCGAGGTCACGGACTTCGTGACCGACTGGAGGGTGTGCACGTCCCGGCCGCGGTAGTACGGGTGGAACGTGGGATGGAAGTAGTTGTACTCGTGGACGTCCTTGGCCGTGGGACACGCGTCGCTGCCGCAGCCGATCGGTCCGCGGACTCCGCGACTGACGGTGCTGTAGTCCCTGGGATACCGCTCGCTCACGACCTGGTATCCGTGCCGCACGATCACGAGCCGGTCGATGTGCCCGAACCGGCCGGCACGGATCTCCCGGTCCAGCGCGACCAGCGGTGACCCGTCCATCCCTCGGGACTCGGGAGAGGCCACCGCCCACCCGTTGGTGGGCCAGGGTGCCTGGGCCGCGAGCGGGCACGGGCCGGTCGTGGCGACGCCGGCGACGAGCAGCGCGATGGCTCGCCCCGAGGCGGAAGCGAATCGTCGGTGCATCGGCAGGTCTCCATCCGCGGGCTGACGACGAGGAAAACTGCCGCGCGGCAGCCGCGGCGCGCAAGCGACTCCGCGACGGGGAATCGGGCGTTGGCCATGGCCCGGGCAACGGACAGAGGCGGCGCCGACCACAGTCAGCACCGCTTCTGTTGCGAGGATTCCGCGTGGTCAGCGCGACGCCGCCGCCAACTCCCGCACCGCACCCGCCAGCATGCGCACCTTGGCGGCGTCACTCGACGTGCTCGCGTCGCCATCGAGTTGCGTCGCCAGCGCCGTCAGCGCCGCGCCTCGCACGGCGCCCGACGACCGCTCGGCGCGGGCAAGCGCCTGACGCACCGCATGGAGCCGGTCTGTAGCCAGGCCGGTGGAGCGCTCGAGCTGATCCGTGTACGCGCGCGCCAGGGCGAAACTCGGTGGCCAGGCGAACTGCGGCTGGCCCTGCGCGTTCAGGTAGTCGAGGTGCACCGTCTTCGCCGCATCGATCTCGTTCTGCGACAGGAAGGCGCTCGGCACGAGCTCGAAAATGTCGAGCCCGCGCGCGATCTCGGAGCTCACGAGCACGCCGTTGTACCAGTAGACCGACCAGCTGCCGGCCATCTCCATCCGGGTGGCGTCCAGTGGGCCGCGGTCGTGGAAGGCGATTTCGACGGGATTCGCGGGATCGGTCCAGTCGAACACCGAGATTCCGCCCTGATACCACCCCTGCACCATCACGTCCCGCCCCGGGATCGGGATCAGCGACCCGTTGTGCGCCACGCAGTTCTCCTCGGGCGTCTGCGGTACGGGGAGCTTGTAGTAGCTCTTGAAATGCATCTGCCGGTCTGCGACGGTGAAGATTGCGTTTGCACCCCATTCTTTCGGGTCGGTGGCGCGGCATTTCGGCTGGCCGCCGCCGCCCCATTCGTCGGTGAAGAGGATCTTGCTGCCGTCGTTGTTGAAGGTCGCCGAGTGCCAGTAGGAGAAGTTTGAGTCACTTACCGCCGCGAGGCGCGTCGGGTTCACGGGATCGCTGATGTCGAGCAGAAGCCCGTACCCCCCACAGGCGCCGCCCGCCAGGCCGATCGCCGGGTAGAGCGTGATGTCGTGGCACTGCGTGGGGCCCGGGCGCGGACCTTCATCCGGGCTCGGACGAGTGCCGACCATCCGTGCCACCATGTCGGGCAGCGCCTGCCGCAACGAGGCGCTGTCCGCGGCCGTCGGCGCGCCGGTCCCGCCACGCGCCTTCACGACCTCGGCGAGCAACTGCACGGTCATGCGCTCCGGCAGTACCATCTGCCGGCCTTGCACCTCCACGACGAAAGCGCCGCGCGCCCTCGCCCGCTCGATCTCGGCGCGGTCGGCCGGCGACTCGCCGTGCGTGGGGGGGGCGACGAGGTCGTGGAAGATCCGCGGCGAACTCACGATCGCCGCCTGCTCGGGATGAGCGAGCGGCACCTTGATCACCTCGATCCGAAAGAGCGCGCTGTTCGGATCCTCGTCCGGTGGGGCGCTGGAGCAGCCAGGCAGTTCCTCCTCGGGGCGTACCGGGGCCGAGCCGGACACGTAGATGTACACGTGGTCGGGGTCCTGGGGATCGACGAGCACGGAATGCGTATGGGAGCCACGGCACGTCTGCACGTTACCGATGTACGCCGGGTTCCGGATGTCGCTGATGTCGAAGATCCGGATCCCACGCAGCCGATGATGGCTCACGGCTTCCCGCACGCCCTGCGTGCCGCAGTCGAGGCGGCCTTCGAGTCCCTCGCCCGAGACGAACAGCAGGTGCTTGTAGACCGACACGTCGCTCTGGGACGCCGGACAGACGTGGCTGACCACGAGGGCGGGCTGGCTGGGGTCTGCGATGTCCCACACCTGAATGCCGTTGAAGTTGCCCTGAATGGCGTAGCGCCCGGTGAAGGCGAGATCGGAGTTCATGGCCCCGAGGAACTCCCGCGGAGGTGGGGTCGTCGAAAGGACGCGCAGATTCCAGACGGCCTCCTCGGCGTCCAGCATTCCCGCCCCCAGCCCGATGCGCGGATCGGGGCTCGGCGCCGTCATGCCCGCCGCAGGGGTGGGGACACCCGCCCCGGACGTGGAGGTCGACGGCGCGCACGCGGCCGCGCCGAGCAGCCCCGACACGAGCACGAGCGCTCCGAACGGCGCCATCACCCGTCCGGCTGGAGGGATCGAAGTCGGAGGTACCAGAGCCATAACGGGTTCCTGTGTGAGGGCGATGAAGGAACGAGGGATGGGCGTTGCCCGGCCGATCATGGGGCGCGGCCCTCGGACAGGGCGGCGAGCATACGCTCCATCCGGTCGATTTCCGTCATTTGGTCCACCTGGACGTCGGAGGCCAGCTTGAACACTGCTCCGTCCTGTGCGGCGCCGTCCGTAGCGAACAGCTCGTGCACCATGACCACGGCCCCACGGTGGTGCTGGATCATGAACGTGAGAAAGAGCCGATCGAACGCCGGCCCGTGTGCTTCGTCAAGCTGCCGCATCTGCTCGGCGGAGAGCATGCCCGGCATGTGATTGGCGTGCTCGGCGCCATGTACCGTCATCCTCGTGCCCCGGATGTCCACGTCGGGCACGGGCTCCCCGCGGTCCCTGAGCCACTGCTGCATCGTGGCGATCTCATCCTGCTGGGCATTGATGATCCGCGCCGCCAGGATCCGCACCGACGGGCTGGCCGCGTGGGTGGGGGCGAGCCCCGCCATGACCAGCGCTTGGGCGTGGTGGGCGATCATTCCCGTCATGAAGCGGACGTCGGCGTCGGTGTAGCGCAGTCGGGCGCTGTCCCGTCGAGCCCGGGCGATCGCCTCCAACTCGGCCACTGAGCCGGTGGATGGTGGCGGGGTCGTCGCCACGCCGGCTTGGGAGGCGCAGGCGGTCGCGCTGAGCGCCGCGAGCAACACGGCGGTGTGCCAGGGGGCGTCCGGGACTCTCATGCCTTCTTGGGGTTGCGGGACATCGGCGGTCGGGGAGCGGCCGGGCGCGCTCCCCGCTGGAGGTAAGTTATACGCGGGGACGGACGTTGAGGTTTCAGGGAACTCCGTGAGGCCGGCCCCGCTACCGCTGCGCGATGGCGAGCACCCTCACGAGGCGGCCCAGCATGCAGATCGTCCCCACGTCGCTGACGGGTTCCACCACGGTCTGCACCGCCATCCCGTCCACCCGGTACTCCGCGGGAAGGCCAAGCGGCTCGTACCGCACGGAGTCCGTGTCCAGGGCCCAACAGCCGCCCTCGACGTCCACGAAGCGGACGGCCGCCGTGAGGACGAACGCTCCGGCCGCCAGCGGGACCAACGCCGATCGAGGCTCGACCACCGACTTCCCGCCTGCCTCGTCGGGGACCACCGACCACCACAGGACCACCGCCGCCTTCGCTCCGGAGACGTACCCTCCAATGTCCGCGTCGGGTACCACCACGCTTTCCTGCGGCCGGAGCGTGCAGTCGTCGAGGTTGGGACACGGACCCCAGATGGCCAAAGCGCGGGAGTAATACTCGTACTCCAGTACCGTGTAGGCGATTGGCCCGTCCGTCGTGTTGACGATCCGGATCCCGCCGGCCACACGCTGCAACGGGAGCTGGTCGGAGGGAGCGGTGGGGTCGGCCGTGGCACAGGCCGCCAACAAGCCGGCGGCGAGAAGGGGAAGACAGGAGCGGCGCATCAGGAGCCTCGGTCCGTGGGTACCCCGGATACCCCGTTCCCGGCGGGCGCGTCACGTGCTGGCCAAAGCCGCGGCATACGAGGCGGCGGACCCGGGCCCGCCGCCCTCCTGCGTGGTTGGCCTGGGCGCTGGGATGCGCTACTGCCCGACGTACCGCACGATGTCATTGCGTTGAGCGGTGAAGCTCGCCAGAGGCTCGGCAATGAGGAACTTCTCCTGCACCGACGCGATCCGCATCTTCCCGAGCCGCGTTTCGGTTGCTCCCAGCGACAAGCCCGTCTCGGGATCCACCAACTTCTCGCCGGGCCGGAACACCTCGAGCACGTCGCCCACGCGGAGGCCCATGTCTTCCCCGGCGTTCACGTAGATCTGCCCGCTGCGGACGGTGACCACCCGCCCCTGCCACGGGGTGTCGCCCAACTCCTTGACGATCTGCGCGACGGCGTCGCTCACGGCCTCGCGGGTTGCGGCGCCCAAGGGGGTCTTCTCGAAATCGGCCGCGTTGTAGTCGAAGACGGCGGTACCGAGATCGAAGTTGTTCATGCTCTGTTCGGCTTCGGCCTCACTTTTCACCGAGGTGGTGATCTGGCCGGTCTCCACCTCGATGATGCGGCTGTCGAGCACGAGCAGCGCCGTGATCTTGGCCTTGCCGCCGCCCACCCGCACGCGCCCGGCCAGCGGGACCTTCACCGGCACCTTGACCGCGCCACCCTTGGTGCTGCCGGCCTGACCGTAGGAGAACTCGGTGATCTCGGGCCGGATGAGGAACTGTGCGCCCACGAGCCGTCCGGCCTGCGACGCCGTTTCCTGATTCACCGCGCCGCTCTGCTGCAGGTTCTGCTCGGCGAAGACGTCGTCGATGGCCTTGCGTTCCACGACGATGAAGCGCCCGGTCTTGAGCAGCTCCGACACCATCATCTCCGTGAGGCCACGCGCGAAGGTCTGCCGTTCGCGCATGAACACGTCCGGCGAGTTGCCGCCGCTCATCCAGGCGCTCTGGACCACGCCGGGATCCCATTCGGTCTCCATGACCGCGATGCGGACCTTGGGTCCTCCCTGCGGGGCCTGCGCCGCGAGCCCCAGGGGGGCGACGGCCGCCGCCAGCGTGAGCGGTACCACGAGGAGCGGACGCATGCGAATCCTCCTTCACCGGGTGGTGGTTACCGAGGGCCGCCCCGCGCTCCCTGTGCGCGGACGCACCGGGGCGTGCGGACCGGTATCAAGCCGTCGGCGGGGCTCCCCGCGCCATCTCGGGAAGTGCGGCCGCCAGCCTGCTGGGCCGGCAAGGCGCAAATGTGATGCCCCGCCGCCGGGCTGTCCACCACCCGCCCTGCCCTGCCCTTCCCGGGCCCCCGATGCTAGTGTGGTGTCCCGAGCAGTCGGTGCGTCTTCGTCAGGAGCGGAGCACGCGAACGCGGTCCCCATGCGCCTCATATCCGTCAACGTCGGTCAGCCGCGGCTCGTCGAGTGGAAAGGCGACGCCGTGGAGACCAGCATCTTCAAGGAGCCGGTTGCGGGCCCGGTGACCGTGGGCCGCACCAACCTGGACGGCGACCGCCAGGCCGATCTCGCCGTCCACGGCGGGGTCGACAAGGCGGTGTATGTCTATCCGGGCGAGCACTATCCGTTCTGGCGCGCCGCGCTGCGGCGGTCGGACCTGTCGTGGGGGATGTTCGGGGAGAATCTCACCACCGAAGGCCTCGACGAGACGACCGTCCGAGTGGGCGACCGGATTACCATCGGCACCGCCGAGTTCGAGGTCTCCCAACCGCGCCTCCCGTGTCACAAGCTCGGCATCAAGTTCGGCCGCGCCGACATGGTAAGACGGTTTCTGCGGAGCCGCCGGCTGGGGTTCTACCTGCGCGTGCGTCATGCGGGGGTGATCCGCGCGGGCGACATGGTCCACCGCGCGGGTAGCGATCCCTCGGCCCCGACGATCGCGGAGTTGGCGATCCTGGAAACCACGAAGCGGCCCGACGTGGCGGTCCTCGAACGGGCGACGCGGACGCCGGCGCTCACCGAGGGGTGGCGGAAGAAGTACGAGGAACGCCTGAAGCAGCTGCGGGGGTAGGCCGACGGCCCCACTGAACCCCGAGCGGGCTCACCTAGGAGGGTCGGTGCGCGAAAGGAACGACGACGGTGATGAGCTGCGACGGATTCCGGGGATCGGGCCGAGCTTGGCGTGCGATCTCCACGCCCTCGGCGTGCACTCGGTGCGCGCGCTCCGACGCCGAGATCCCGAACGCCTCTACGCACGTCTGAGCCAGCTGCGGGGGGTCCGGCAGGACCCGTGTGTCCTGTACGCGTTCCGGTGCGCCGTGTACTTCGCCCGCACCCCGCGTCCCCGGCCGGAACTCCTCAAGTGGTGGGCCTGGAAGGACCGGACGTTGGGCTGAGCCGGCGCCGCGCTGCTCCGATGGGCGACTCGGCCGCGTCCCCTTCCATCGGCCCCCGCCTCCCCCATATTTCGTATCCCAGCACGAAAGGCCGTCCCAAGATGGGTTCCCCCCCCGCCACCCGCCCCGAGCGCGAGGTGCGCGACAGCGTCGTCATCCGCTTCGCGGGCGACTCGGGCGATGGCATGCAGCTCACGGGGCTACAGTTCACCCAGGAAACGGCGCTGGCGGGCAGCGACCTGGCCACGTTTCCGGACTACCCCGCCGAGATCCGCGCTCCCGCCGGGACCACCTACGGGGTGTCGGCGTTCCAGATCCACTTCGGCGCCAAGGACATCACGTCCGTCGGCGACGAGCTCGATGTGCTCGTGGCGATGAACCCGGCGGCGCTCAAGGTCAGCCTGTCCGATCTGCGGATGGGCGGCTCGGTACTCGTGGATACCGGCGCGTTCAGCGACCGCAACATCCAGAAGGCCGGGTACGCCGCGAATCCGCTCGAAGACGACACGCTGGCGCCGTTCCAGGTGCTCAAGCTCGACGTGACCCGGCACACCCTGGATGCGGTGGACGGGCTCGGCCTCTCGCAGAAGGAGGCACTCCGGTGCCGCAACATGTGGGCACTCGGACTCATGCTCTGGATGTACGGGCGCTCGCGCAAGGCGACGGTCGAGTGGGTCAAGAAGAAGTTCGCCAAGGAAGAGGCCATCCGGGACGCGAACCTCCGGGCGCTCAATGCCGGGCACGCCTTCGGCGAGACGGCCGAGATGCCGTCCCACGTCTCGGGGTACTCCGTGGCCGCCGCCGAACTCGAATCGGGCACGTATCGGACCGTGAGCGGCACCGAAGCACTGGCGTGGGGCCTGCTCGTGGGGATCAAGAAGGCGGGACTGACGCGGCTGGTGCTCGGGTCGTATCCCATCACGCCGGCCTCGCCCCTGCTCCACACCATGGCGGGCTTCAAGGACTACGGCGTGGTGACGTTTCAGGCCGAAGACGAAATCGCGGCCGTGTGTGCCGCGATCGGAGCCAGCTACGCCGGCGCGCTGGGCGTGACGTCCAGTTCCGGTCCGGGCATCGCCCTCAAGGGGGAAGCCATCGGGCTCGCGATCGCGACCGAGCTGCCGCTGATCATCGTGAACGCCCAGCGGGCCGGGCCCTCGACAGGTCTTCCGACCAAGACCGAGCAGTCGGATCTCTACCAGGCGATCTACGGCCGGAATGCCGATGCGCAGCTTGTAGTAGTTGCTGCCGCTACTCCGTCGGATTCCTTCGAGGTCGGCATCGAGGCCGTCCGGCTTGCCACCAAGTACATGACGCCGGTTATCGTGTTGACGGACGGCTTCTTAGCAAATGCCGCCGAACCCTGGCTCATCCCGAATGTGGACCTCGTCCCCGAGTTCCCCGTTGCGTATCACAGCGACCCCGACGGATTCATGCCGTTTGCGCGAGATGACGTGACGCTCGCCCGGCCGTGGGCCGTCCCGGGCACGCCCGGCCTCGAGCACCGGATTGGCGGGCTGGAACGCAGCGCGCAGACGGGCAACATCTCCTACGACCCCGACAACCATCAGGCCATGACGAACGCCCGGGCGGCGAAGGTCGCGGCGGTCGCGCGCGACATCCCGCCCCAGAGCGTGGCGTTGGGGCCGGACCATGGCGCCGTCGCGGTCGTCGGGTGGGGCTCCACCTACGGCCCGATCCACCAGGCCGTCCGCCTGCTTCGGGCGGAGGGCCAGGACGTGGCCCACATCCACGTGCGGTACGTCTGGCCGTTTCCCGAGAACCTGGGGGACCTGTTGCGGCGCTACGATCGGGTGCTCGTGCCCGAGATGAACACCGGCCAGCTCGTGAACCTGCTGCGCGCCCAGTATCTGCTTCCCGCCGAGGGGATCAACCAGGTGACCGGCAAGCCGTTCAAGGTGAGTGACATCGAGCGGGCGGTCCGTGACCGCCTGGAGGCGTGAGACGATGACGGCGACCCTCCCGCAGTCGAGCCCGAAGGACTACGCGTCCGACCAGGAAGTCCGCTGGTGTCCGGGCTGCGGCGATTACGCGATTCTCAAGGCGGTCCAGAAGGCGCTCGCCGACCTCGGCGCCCGGCGCGAGAACACGGTCTTCGTGTCGGGGATCGGCTGCGCCGCCCGCTTTCCGTACTACGTCGCGAGCTATGGCTTCCACACCATTCACGGGCGCGCGCCGGCCATCGCCACCGGCGTCAAGCTGGCGAATCCCGACCTCGACGTCTGGGTCATCACGGGCGACGGGGACGGGCTTTCGATCGGGGGCAACCACATGCTCCACGTCCTGCGGCGCAACGTGGATCTCCAGGTGATCCTGTTCAACAACGAGGTCTACGGGCTCACCAAGGGTCAGTACTCGCCCACGTCACGCCGTGGCTTCCGGTCGCCCTCCACCCCCATGGGCTCCGTGGACAACCCCATCGCGCCAGGGGCGTTCGCGCTCGGTGTGGGCGCGCGATTCGTGGCCCGCTCGGTGGATACGCTCCTGCCGCACCTGGTCGAGACGCTCAAGCGGGCACACCAGCATCGCGGTACGTCGTTCGTCGAGGTGTTTCAGAACTGCGTCGTGTTCAATGACGGCGCGTTTGCGAGCTTCACCGACAAAGGCCTCGCGCCTGATCAGCAACTGCACCTCGAGCACGGCAAGCCGATGGTGTTCGGCAAGGCGAAGGAGAAGGGGATCCGCATCAAGCCGGGGGCCCTCAAGCTCGAGGTCGTGACCGTCGGTGCTGATGGCGTCTCGCCCGCGGAGCTCCTCGTGCACGATGAGACCGATCACACCCTCGCCCAGATGCTGGTCGCGATGCACCCGCCCGAGTTCCCCCAGGCGCTCGGCGTGATCTACTGCGCCCCGGCCCCCACGTATGAGCGCGAAGCGCTGGCGCAGGTCCGCACCGAGGGACTCGCCACGGCCGACCTCAACGTCGTGCTGCGGAAGGGCCGGACGTGGGCGATCGGGGGGTGAGGGCATCCGGGGTGACGGCCATCCCGTCCCCCGTCTTCCCGTCATCCCGTTGCTCCGTAGCGCCTTGCGGGTCTTCATGTCTTAAAGGTGTCTTCATAGAAAACTAGGACGCCGCTTCGGGGCCTTCCTCTACCATATTCACGGTAGTTTTACCGCGACCGCGAGTCGCGTCCACGCCGCATGGGGAGCCGGCGGTCGCCAGCGTGCGCCGCTGCGGAGGGCGACCTCCCCGGTCGCGATTTGCGTGACGCCACCCCCGCGCGACGCGACGTGACATCGGACTCCAGCGCAGGACCACACATGTCCAGCTCTCCACCTGCGGTGACGAAGAAGGCCAAGGCCGCCACGAACGCCGCCGGCCCCGTCGTCATCCGGGTTCCTGAACACACCGTCGAAATCGTTTCCGATTCCGGCGAGGGCGCCCAGAAGTGCGGGCAGATCTTCGGCCAGGTCTCCGCCAAGATGGGCAACGGCGCGTGGACCGTGGAGATCATCCCGGCCGAGATCCAGCCGCCGGCCCGCTCGGGTGCGGGCGCGTCCGGCAATCGCATCCGTATCGGCACCAAGCCGGTCACCAACTGGGGTGATGCCTCCAACCTCGTCGTCGCGTTCAACGAACAGGCGCTCGTGGCGCGTCACGAGCTCGAGGCGCTGCACGACGACGCCATCGTCCTGGTCGAGAACATGTGGGCGACCCACGAAGACGAGGACATCCGGCGTGAGTGGGCGGCGGCCATGGAGGTCCTCGCGACGCGGCGCTACCGGATCGTCGGCGTGCCGATGGAGGAGCAGTGCCTCACCGTGACCGACAACCCGCGCCGCGGCAAGAACATGTTCGTGCTCGGCCTGCTCGCGTGGATCTATGACCGCGACGTCGAGTTGGTGCGCGAGGCCATCCAGCAGTCCTTCCGCAAGAAGGCGGAGGCGGTCGCGCGCTCGAACATCCAGCTGATGGAACTCGGCTACCAGTGGGCGGAGCAGCACCTCGACTTCCGGATCGAGGTCCCGATCGAGAAGCCCACGACGCCGATGATCGTGATGAACGGCAACCAGGCCCTGGCGATGGGGGCCGTGGCCGCCGGCATGGACCTGTGTGCCATGTACCCCATCACCCCGGCCACGTCGGTGTCCCACTATCTCGGGGACATCTTCGAGGACTTCGGGGGGATCGTCCACCAGGCCGAAGACGAGATCGCGGCGGCCGGGGTGGCGATTGGCGCGTCGTACGCCGGCAAGGTGGCCTTCACGGTAACCTCCGGTCCGGGTCTGGCGCTCAAGACCGAGTTCATCGGGCTCGCGACGATGTCGGAGGTCCCCCTGGTCGTCCTCGACGTGCAGCGCGGCGGCCCGAGCACGGGCCTCCCCACGAAGGTCGAGCAGTCGGACCTGCTCGCCGCGCTCTACGGCCAGCCGGGCGACGCGCCGAAGGTGATCCTGGCGCCTGCCACGATCGAAGAGTGCTTTCATATGGTGATCACGGCCCGCCGGATCGCCGAACTGTTGCGCTGCGTCGTGATGGTCCTCACCGATGCCAACTTGGCGACCGGCGTCCAGCCCTTCCCGCGCCCGCAACTCGATCCACGCTGGCAGGCGGCTCCGCTGGACCTGCGTCCGGTGCCCGAGGGCGTGAAGCCCTACGACTGGGATCCGGAGTCCGGTCTCTCCCGGCGGCTCATTCCCGGCCAGCCCGGCGGCATGCACACGCTCACCGGCCTGTCCCACGACGAGGACTCCAAGGTGGCGTACAGCCCGGACGTGCATGAGCGCGGCTGCGCCATGCGGAGCCGCAAGCTCGCCGTGTTGCAGAGCACGCTCAAGCCGCCGGTCGTCTATGGCGACGACGAGGGAGATCTGCTCGTCGTCGGCTGGGGATCCACCCTGGGCGCGATCCACGAGGCGGTGGATGCCGCCCGGGCCAAGGGCCTTCGGGTCTCGGCGCTGCACCTGCGGGTGCTGTCACCGTTCGAGCCAGGGCTCAAGGACATCTTCGCCCGCTTCCGCAAGGTGGCCACCGTCGAGATCAACTACTCCGATCGGCTGGGCGATCCGTACATCACGGTGGAGAACCGGCGGCTCGGGCAGCTGGCCTGGCTGCTTCGGGCCCACACACTGGTGGACGTCGACTGCTGGACCCGCGTGCCGGGGCAGCCGCTGCGTCCGAAGGGCATTCTGGAGGGCATCGAGAGCATGATGCCCGGGGGGCACGCGTGATCGATACCTCGTGTTCGTTCGTGAGCTGCGGCTATGATGACGACGACCGCAGTTGGACGATGGAAGACTACGGGGGGGCGGTCCCCCGGTGGTGCCCGGGGTGCGGCGATCACGCGATCCTCGCCGCGGTCGAACGCCTGCTCGAGGCCCAACAGCTGCCGCCTGAGCGCACCGTGTTCGTTTCGGGCATCGGGTGCTCGAGCCGGTTCCCGCACTACCTGACGACCTACGGGTTCCACGGCATCCACGGCCGCGCGCTGCCCATCGCGACAGGCGTGAAGCTGCGCCGGCCGGACTTGCACGTGTTCGCAGTGATGGGAGACGGCGACTGCTGCTCCATCGGCGCCGGGCACTGGATTCACGCCGTGCGCTACAACGTGGACATGGTGGCGTTGATGCTCGACAACGGCATCTACGGGCTCACCAAGAACCAGACGTCGCCCACGACGCCTCAAGGGTATGCCAGCAACACGCAGCCCAAGGGTAGCCACCTGGTCCCCCTGAATCCGCTGTCCGCCACCCTCGGCGTCTCCAATGCGTCGTTCGTGGCGCAGACGGCCGACTGGATGCCGGCGCACGTCTACGCGACCGTCGCCGCGGCGTTCCGGCACCGCGGGTTCTCCTTCGTGCGGATCCTCCAGCGCTGCCCGCAGTACACGGACGACCTGTTTCAGGAGGCCGTGCGCAACCCCAACCTGGTGGAGCTGTTGGTGCACCCGGACGGCGTCGACGCACCCGAGCTGGAGAAGATCTTCAAGAACCGGCGCGTGCACGACCCGAAGGACATCGACATGGCACGCCATCTGTCGGAACCCACCGACCGCATTCGCCTCGGGATCTTCTTCCGCGACGAGTCACGCCAGCGGTACGAGGATCTGCGTCGCCAGCGCGTGCGCACCGCGCAGGAGCGCATCGATCGTCTGAACGAGGAGTTCGAGAAGTATGCCGTCTGACGAACGCACCGCCGCCATCCTGGCGGCCCTGGCGACACCGCGGGACGCCTACCGGTCCGCCCTCGCGGCGACGCTGGACGAAGTCCGCGTGTATCTGGAAACGCACCGCGAGGCCACCGAGGACCGGCACGCGCAGCTCGCCGCCAGCCTCGGCCCTGTGGGAGTGCAGCACATCGATGTCGATCGACTGGCGAGGGTCCTCACGCTCGAAGCGGCCCCCGAACCGGCCGCGCACGCGGTCATTCAGCGGGCGCTCACGGTCCTCGAGTCGCTGGCCGTGCGCGGCGACGACGCCTGTTTGCTGACCCTGGTCCCGGGCGAGAACCTCTACGAGGCCGCCAGCCGCCTGTTTGCCGAGCTGGGGCGGGCCATGGGGGCGGGGCGCGTCGCCGATCTGGCCCGCAGTGGCCGGTACCGGCCCGCCGAACACGATCGTTGGCTCGACGCCTTCCCGTTCGGACTGTGGAGTCAGGCCGAGCGGCGACTGGCGCCGCCGGTGGTGATCGAGCTCGAGGGCAGCGACTTGCGGCCTGCCGGCCTCGCCGAATTCCTGGACGGGGGCGCCAAGATCGTCCTCCTGGTCCACGGCGAGACCTCGCCGGCGCCACTCGTGCGGCTCATCACGCCGCGGACCTTCGTGGCGCAGACGACGGACGGGGCCGTCGTCAGCCGTCTGGCGGCGTGGCATGGGCCCGGCATCGTCGGGGTCTTCCCGGGCGGTACTGCGCGCTTCGTCCACGACCCCGCCCTTGGCGGCGGGATCGGCGCGCGCCTCGCGGTCACCGAGGTGCCCTCGCTCGATCGGCGTCGGCGCGCCGGTCCCTTTTCGGCGACGCAGCAGGAGGAGGAGCTCGAGCAGCTCAAGGCGCTCCAGAGCGCGGCTGCGGCTGGTGAGGCCGTGCCGGTCGTGGCGGCGGCGGTCGCCCCTGGCGACCCGGTCGACAAGCTGGCGGCGTGGCTGCTGCAGCAGGCGGATCTCTCGGGAGCGTGAGATGCTGAGCGCGTCGAGCTTCGTCGTCTCCGCCGCCATTCTGGGCGGCGTCGGGACGTTCTTCGCCACGATGATCGCGCTGGCGCGGAAGAAGCTCTACGTGTGGGAGGATCCCCGAATCGAGGCGGTGGCCAACCGGCTCCCGGGAAACAACTGCGGCGCCTGCGGGCTGGCGGGCTGCCGGGCGTTCGCCGAGCGGCTCGTGGAAGGAGCCATCCAGCCGGCCAACTGCACGGTGGCGTCGCCGGATATGCGCGCGGACATCGCGGACTTCCTGGGGGTGGACGTCGGCGCGGCGGCGACCCGCGTGGCCCGGCTGCTGTGCGCGGGCGGCTGCGACGTGGCCCCCAACAACGCCGAGTATCTGGGACTCCAGACGTGTCGGGCCGCCGCCGCCGTGGCGGGCGGCGGCAAGGCCTGCGCCTGGGGATGCCTCGGGCTCGCCGACTGCAAGGTGGTGTGCACGTTCGACGCGATCTACATGAACGAGGTGGACCTGCCGGTGGTGATCCCCGACAAGTGCACCGCGTGTGGTGACTGCGTCGAGGCCTGCCCCAAGGATCTGTTCGTCCTGATGCCGCTCGAGCAGAAGCTGCTCGTGCAGTGCAAGAACCTGCTCGAGGGCGACGAGGCCACGACGGCCTGCGCCGTGGCCTGCAACGCGTGCGGCCGCTGCGCAGCCGACGGCGCCCCGGGACTCATCGAGATCGTGAACGGGCTGGCCGTGATCGACTACGACAAGAACGCGACGGCCTCGCCGGACGCCATCACCCGGTGCCCGACGGGCGCCATCGTCTGGGTGGACGGCGCTCAGCAGCTCGGTCCCGAGCGTCTGGAGACAGTGCTAGAGGGAGCCGGACGATGATCAAGACCAGGAACGCGAAGCCCAGGGTGTCAGCGCAGGCGAAGCCCAAGTACCCCGGCCTGCGCACGGCCACGGACGGCAGCGGTGCCATCGTCGAGATGGAAACCGCGGGGAGCGAAGGCGCCGGCGCGTACCCGATCACCCCGTCCACGCAGATGGGCGAGGGCTGGGCCCTGGCGGTGGCGGCCGGGAAGCTCAACGTGAACGGGCGGTCGCTCCTGTTCTTCGAGCCGGAGGGCGAGCACGCCGCCGCCGCGGTCACGGCCGGCATGAGCATGACCGGCCTCCGCGCCACCAACTTCTCCAGCGGCCAGGGCATCGTGTACATGCACGAGTCGCTCTACGCCGCCGTCGGCAAGCGACTCACCTACGTCCTGAACATCGCGGCCCGGGCCATCACCAAGCACGCGCTCAACGTGCACGCCGGTCACGACGACTACCACGCCGTGGACGACACGGGGTTCTTCCAGGTCTTCGCCAAGAACGTGCAGGAAGCGGCCGACCTGAACCTCATCGCGCACCGCATCGCCGAGCTGTCGCTCAATCCGGGGATCGTGGCGCAGGATGGGTTCCTCACGAGCCACGTGATCGAGTCCATGGTCATGCCGGAGCCCGAGCTCGTGCGGGAGTATCTCGGTGATCCCGCGGACGTGATCGAGTCGCCCACGGCGGCACAGCGCTGGGTGTTCGGCGGACACCGCCGACGGATCCCCGAGGTGTTCAATCTCGACTACCCGGCCATGCTGGGGACGGTGCAGAACCAGGACAGCTACGCGCAGGGCGTGGCGGCACAGCGGCCGTTCTACTTCGACCACCTGCCCGAGCTGACCGACCGGGCCATGGCGGAGTACGGCGCCCTGACCGGGCGGTGGTACAGCCGCGCCATGGGATACCGCCTCGACGACGCCGAGTGGGTGCTCGTGGGCCAGGGGAGCGTGATCCCCAACTGCGAGGCCGTGGTGGACCACCTGCGCGCCACGCGGAAGCTCAAGGTCGGCGTGCTCAACGTGACGATGTTCCGGCCGTTCCCGGCGGACCTGATCACGCAGCTCCTGGTGGGGAAGCGCGGCGTGACGGTGCTCGAGCGCACCGACCAGCCGCTGGCCGTGGACCTGCCGCTGCTGCGGGAAATCCGAGCCGCGATGTACAAGGCGCTGGAGAACGGACGGAGCCAGGTCACGCCGCCGTACCCGTCACTCACGCCGTGCCGCTTCGAGCAGATGCCCGACTTCTTCTCGGGCTGCTTCGGGCTCGGCAGCCGGGATCTCCAGCCTGCCGACCTGATCGCGGCGGTCGACAACATGCTGGACGGGGGCGGGAGGCGTCGCCAGTTCTACCTGGGCATCGATTTCATACGGACCGATACGCGGTTCCCGAAGCTCCAGATCTGGCAGGACGAGCTGCTGGAGGCGTATCCCGCCGTGGCCGATCTGTCGCTCAAGCCGGCGGCCCCGGTGAACCTGCTGCCCAAGGGTGCCATCTCCATCCGCATTCACTCCGTGGGCGGATGGGGCGCCATCACGACCGGCAAGAACGTGGCCCAGACGGCAGCCGATCTCTGCGGGCTCCACATCCAGGCCAACCCCAAGTACGGATCGGAGAAGAAGGGTCAGCCCACGACGTTCTACGCCACGCTGGCGCGCGAGCCCATCAAGGTGAACGCCGAGCTGAAGTTCGTCTCGGTGGTGCTCGCGCCCGACCCCAACGTGTTCAAGCACTCCAACCCACTGGCTGGTCTCCAGGACGGCGGCGTGTTCATCATGCAGGGCGACCGTCCGCCGGTGGACGTGTGGCGCAGCCTCCCGCCGTGGGCCCGAAAGCAGATCACGGACCGGAACTACAGGTTCTACCTGCTCGACGGGTTCAAGATCGCTAGCGACGAAGCGAGCGATCCTGAACTGCGCTACCGCATGCAGGGTGCGGCGTTCATGGGGGCGTTCTTCCGCGCCTCGCCGCTCGCGCAGGTCGAGAACCTCACCGAGCAGGCCGTCTTCGAGGGCATCCGCAAGCAGCTCGAGAAGAAGTTCGGCCACCTGGGTCAGAAAGTGGTCGAGGACAACGTGCGCGTGATTCAGCGCGGCTACGACGAGCTGATCGAGGTGGATCCGGCCAAGCTCACGCTCGAGGGCGAGGAGCAGGTGGGCGGTGTGCCGCAGATGCCGGCGATCCTCGGCGGGACCAATGTGGAGCAGGGCATCGGGCACGGCGGCCGGTTCTGGGAACAGGTCTGCCTGCTCAACCAGATGGGCGAGGACGGCATCGCCGATCCGTTCGCCGCGCTCTCGGCCATTCCCGCCGCGACCAGCACCATCCGCGACATGACCAATGTCCGGTTCGAGGTGCCGGAGTTCATCGCCGACAAGTGCACCGGCTGCAGTCAGTGCTGGGTGCAGTGTCCGGACTCGGCCATTCCGGGGGTGGTGAACGATGTCCAGGAGGTGCTGGAGGCCGTGGTGCGGTCGCTCGAGAACCGCCGGCGCCTCGACAAGGTCCGGCAGATCCTGAAACCGCTCGCGACCGAGGCGCGGAAGACGCTGAAGGCCGTGCCGTTCACCACCTTCGGCGCGACGCTCGTGACGGCGTACCAGACAGTGGTCGAGCGACTGGGCATCGACGCGGAGCGGCGCCAGGCGCTGGATGCCGAGTTCGCCCCTGTGCACTCGGCCCTGGCGGAGTTCCCGCTCGCCAAGACCACGCCCTTCTTCGATCTGCCCGAATCCAAGCAGAAGGGGACGGGCGGCCTGCTCTCCATCACGATCAACCCCGACGCGTGCAAGGGCTGCAACATCTGCGTCGCCGCGTGCCCGGATGGCGCGCTCATCACGGTCAAGCAGACCGACGAGATCGTCGAGAAGCTGCGGCGGAACTGGCACACCTGGCAGTACCTGCCCGAGACCGACGATCGGTACGTGAACATCGCGAGTCTCGAGGAAGGGATCGGCGTGCTGTCGTCGCTCCTGCTCAAGCAGAGCAACTACCGCTCGATGGTGGGCGGTGACGGCTCCTGCATGGGCTGCGGCGAAAAGACGGTCCTGCACCTCGTGGTGGCGGCGATCCAGGCCACCATGCTGCCGCGCGTGAAGCAATACGTGACCCGGCTCGACGAGTTGATCGCGGAGCTCGACAAGAAGGCCCGCGCCCTGCTCGCCTCGGACGCGACGCTCCGCACGGTTGCGAAGGGGACAGCGGGCACGGTGGACATTCCGCTCGCGCCGGAGAAGCAGGCGCGCGTGGACCGCATCGCCGCCATGATCGAGGAGCTCAAGGATCTCAAGTGGCGGTACACCGAGGGCCCGAGCGGGAAGGGCCGGGCCATGACGGGCATCGCCAATGCGACCGGGTGCTCGTCGGTCTGGGGCAGCACCTACCCGTACAACCCGTATCCGTTCCCCTGGGTGAACCACCTGTTCCAGGACGCGCCGTCCATTGCCATCGGCCTGTTCGAGGGTCACATGCGAAAGATGGCCATTGGCTTCGCGGCGGTGCGGCGCGCTGAGTTGGAGCTGAAGGACGAGTACGACCCGAAGACCCACACGGACTTTTTCGGCCGGTTCGACTGGCACCAGTTCACGGA
>JBFGDF010000002.1:0-72247 GCA_041580775.1 Gemmatimonadales bacterium | reverse complement strand
TCGGGCGTTCTGGGACTGACCTACGGCATGCCCGCGGGCCGCCACCTCGTGCAGCTCAAGGCAGGGGCGTCGGGACTCGCCGGAGGCGACAGCGACGGCAGTATCATCGCGGGCGGCGGACCGTACGGCGGGCTGGGATTCGTCGTGCGCGTGAGCGGTCGCCTCGGGATCCAGGGCGACGCACTCGCCCGCTACTACCACACCGGCGACGGCGGCGTCTTCGCACCGAGCGCGGCGCTGGGCGTCGTGCTCTTACCGCGGCGATAGCACACGCGAAACGTGAAACGGAGGGACCGCACCCTCGGTTTGCGTTTCACACCGTTCAGAACAGCCTGAAGCCCGGCGACACCATGTTGGGTGTGTAGCTGAGGAAGAACGGTCCGTAGGCGAGCAGAATCAGCACGACGGCCAGGACCACCCAGAGTCCGATCCGGTCCATCTTGCTGTCCCACCCATCCCGACTCGGCGGGGTGAGCGACTCCGAGATGGGGATGTCGCGGGGCGCGCCGTCCCGCTTCCCGACCAGGAACGTCATGATCATGATCAGGAAGAAGATGAGCATCCCGATCGTCATGATCGTCCCGCCGATGCCGGCGAGCGCTCCGGCGAGTTTCCAACCGGCCGCCGAATAGGTCGCCTCGGCGATGAACGTGCGGCGCGGCATGCCCTGCAGACCGCCGGAAATGAGCCCGCGCGCGAAGATCAGCAGGCCGATCGCATACATCCACGAGCCGGCTACCGCCAGCTTCGGGGCCCAGAGTCGCTTCCCCGTGAGATACGGCACGGCCCAGTACGATACCCCGATGATCGTAAGCAGCACCGCGCTGCCGACCGTCATGTGGAAGTGCCCGGGAATCCACGCCGTATTGTGCACCACCTGATTGACCGTGAAGCTGGCGTTCACGAGCCCGGTGGCCCCGCCCAGGACGAACGTCAACATCGCCAGGAGCTGCGTCGCCACCGACGGATCGCCCCACGGCAGCTTCCGGATCCATCCGAGCAGGCCGCGTCCCCCGCGCGCGCGACCGCCCATCTCGAGCGAGGCCGTGACGCTGAAGGCCGTCGCGAGACTCGGGTAGAAGACCCCGAACGTGAGCAGGGCGTGAAACGCCTTCATCGAGGTGGCGATGCCGGGGTCCGTATACTGGTGGTGGAACCCGGTCGGGATCGACAGCAGCAAGAACAGGATGAACACGGCGCGGGTGAGCGGATCGCTCACCAGCTTGCCGCCCACCTGCCGCGGGATCAGCGCGTACCACGACACGTAGGCCGGCAGGAGCCAGGCGTACACGATGGCATGGCCGGTGAACCAGAACAGCACGCGGTTGAACAGGGGATCCACGTGCTGCAGCCAGCCCAGCGACCACGGCAGCAGGAAGCCGAGGAACGAGACGGCGATCGGAATCGAGGCGAGATCCCACATGGCGTAGGAAAGCACCGCGATGTAGGCGAGGAGGGGAATCCGCTCACCCTGGTGCTCCTTCCGCCACGCTCGCAGCGTCACGAACATGTTCGCCGAGGCGAGCCACGTGCTGACCACGACGAGCGACAGGCCGAGGTAGTACGTCGGGTGGGCCTGGAGCGGTGCGTACGACGTGTACAGCACGCTCGCCTGGTTGGTCAGGAGGGCGTAGCCGGCGAGCAGGAACCCGAGCAGCAGACACCAGAATGTCCCGTGCAGCAGCGCCATGTTGAGCGGGCGGCCGAGGGCACGGGCCGTGACCAGCGGCAGGAACCCGTTCGAAAAGGCGAACGTCAGGACCAGGGCCTGCGCCACGCCGTGCACCGTGAGTCCCTGGTAGTAGCTGCTGAGACCCGGGAAGTACTGCAGGATGTTGATCCCCGCGTACGAAAGAGCCTGCGCCAGCCCATGCGCGACGCCCGCGAACATGGCGACGATGGCAATGAACATGCTCCACTGGAGCACGCGGCGTTGGCGGTCGGGAAAGGTGAACCCCTGCGGATCGTAGACGACGGACGCGCTCATTCGACGATCACCTTTCCGAACATGAAGTGGTGCCCGGCGCCGCAGTATTCATGGCAGATGATGAGGTACTCGCCCGGTGTCTTGAACGTGTAGGTCGTCTTCCCGATCTGGCCGGGGATCATCATGATGTTGATGCGGGTGCGCTCGACGTGGAAACCGTGGATCACGTCGCGGCTCGTCAGGATGAACGTCACCTCCGCCCCGGCCGGAACGCGGATCTCGCCCGGCAGGAACTGCCATGCCTGGCCGACCACCACCGCCTCGTAGGTGTTGTCCCCGGTCTGGCGCACGCCCGGCTGATCGAACGGCGGGGTCGTGGCCAGCGCCGCCGGATCCACCATCGCGACCTTGCCCGGCAGATGGATGCCCATGGCGACCGAGGTGTATGCCAGCGCGATCATGAACACGACCAGCAGCGCGCCGCCCACGATCAGGAACGCCTTCTCGTACGTGTGGACTCTCATGGGGTCACCGGCTGAGGAGCTGGAAGTACATGATGAGCCAGATCCCGGCAATCAGCATCAGGAGGAGCACCGTCAGAAACACGGTACCGGACACGTTCGGTTCTTCCGGGTCGCCGCGCTCATCGGTCGGTCGTTGCGGTTCCGTCATTACCCCCCCACGCAGCGTCGCTGAACGGATTGTCCCGGGCTCACCAGTCGGGCGCGGTGCGGCGCAGCACCCGTGCCATGACCAGCAGCAGCACGACGAGGCCGCCGGTCGCCAGCGCGCCACGACCGAGCCGGGCGCCGGCCAGATCCCCGAACAACAGGTGATTGATCGATTCCCAGGCGAAGTACACGAGTGGCGAGCCGAGCGTCGCGAACACCGCAATCACGGCAATCAGGGATCCCAGCCGAGGTTCGGCTCTCGGGTATTGTTCCTGGTGTCGTGTCATGCCTCGTCCGGCGTCGTCGGGCTGGGCGACCGGCCTGTGGTTGGTGGGTCGTCGTGAAGCGGTCACATTTACACAGCGGTCCCACGCGGGTCAAGTTGAGCTCGTGTTCCGAGTACTTCGCTCGGAAATGCGAGCCTGGCGACGGTTGGCACGGAGGTGGAGCCCAGATGTCACGACCGCGCAGCACGTTCGCCCGCACGCTCGCCGACCGGCAGCCGGACCCCGCCGGGCGCCGCTGGCTGTACGTCCCCTACGATCAGCTGACCGAGACCATGGGTCCCCTGGCCGAAGAGGATCCCCACGACGTTGGGATCGTGCTGGTGGAGGCGCCCGCCAAGGCGGCGCGGCGCCCGTACCACCGGCAGAAGCTCGCCCTCCTCCTCGCCAATCAACGCCACTTCGCGCTGGAGCAGGCAGCCCGAGGGGTCGCCGTGCGCTACGAGATCGCCGAGGGGACGTTCGCTGACGCGCTGCTGCCGCTCGCGCGCGAGCTGGGACCCCTGCGCGTGATGGAGCCCGCCGAGCGCGAACTGCGCGTGGACCTCGCCACGGCCGTCGAGGCCGGGGCGCTGCAAGTCCTGCCTCATGACGGGTGGCTCACGACGCGGGAGGAGTTCCTCGCGGGAGCTGGCGCGAGCCCGCCGTGGCGCATGGACGCCTTCTATCGTCACGTGCGGCGCGCCACCGGGATTCTCATGGAGGGGGGCAAGCCCGTCGGAGGGAAGTACAGCTTCGATGCCGAGAACCGTCGGCCCTGGCGCGGCGAGCCGTCGGCGCCGACGCCCCCGACGTTCAGCGCCGACGCCGTCACGCAGGAAGTCGCATCGCTGATCGAACGCCGGTACCGCGAGCACCCCGGCCGGCTCGACCTCGAGCACCTGCCCGCCACCGCGGCGGACGCGGACGCCCTGTGGCACTGGGCCATGCAGGAGTGCCTGCCCGTCTTCGGCCCTTACGAGGACGCGATGTCGACGCAGTCGCGGGGGCTGTTTCACACGCGAATTGCGGCCTTGCTCAACCTCCACCGTCTGACACCGCGCCGCGTCGTCACCGAGACGCTGGCGCTGGATCTGCCGCTCGCGAGCCAGGAGGGGTTCATCCGACAGCTTCTCGGGTGGCGCGAGTTCGTCCGCCACGTCCATCGGGAAACGGACGGATTTCGGCGGCTCGGCGGCTCGGCGGGAGGCCCCCGGACCACGGCGGATCTGGCGGCGGGCCCCGCCACCCCGTCGGCACTCGACGCGAACTGGCCGCTCCCGCCGGCGTTCTGGGGAACCGCATCGGGGTTTGCCTGTCTGGACACGGTGGTGCGCGACGTCTGGGACGACGCCTACGGGCATCACATCACGCGGCTCATGGTCCTCGCCAACATCGCCACGCTGCTAGGGATCTCGCCGCGCGAACTCACAGACTGGTTCTGGGTGGCCTATGCCGATGCCTACGACTGGGTGGTGGAGCCCAACGTGCTGGGGATGGGCACGTACGCGGCCGGGGACGTGATGACCACGAAGCCCTACGTCTCCGGCGCGGCCTACATCAACCGGATGAGCGACTACTGCCTCGACTGTGGCTTCGACCCGAAGGCGACCTGTCCGCTCACGGACCTCTACTGGCAGTTCCTCGCTCGGAACCGTGACCGCCTCACCGGAAACCCGCGCGTCGCTCTGCCCCTGCGGTCGCTCACCCGCCGTCCACCGACTCGGCGCGCCCGCGATGCGCGCGTGCTCGATGCCGTGCGGGCCCGCCTCGGCGGCGGCGAGCCCGTGACCCCGGCCGACCTTCCCCCCGTCAGCCGCCGAGACTAAAGGGCCACCAGCTGCCGGCGTAGTAGGCGAGGAGCAGCGCGGCCCCGGCGAGCGCGAGGTCCTTCTGGAAATGGGCCATCTCGTTCATGCGCGCTGCCGGATCCTGCTCCTTCCAGAACGGGTGCATGCCGAACGCCGAGGAAACCAGGAAGATCACGAGCAGCCCTGCCCCGATGAACCGATGCCAGCCGAGCACAATGGTGACCCCGCCCACGAGAATCATGAGCCCGGTGACCACGGTCAGCAGCCTTGGAGCCGGCACACCGCGGGCCGCCGCCGCTCCCCCCATGGCATCGAGCTTCAGGAGGTGGCCCATCCCGGCCCCGAGGAAGAGAGATCCGAACAGAATCCGACCGGCGAGATGCGCGTAGTCGTACAACGGCCAGCTCCACTCCGGCATGACGACCTCCTGTGACCACGGGACACGTTGGCCCGACGGCTCCTAGGATGTGATGCAGCGTGCCGTCGCGCAATGCGCTTCCGCTGGCCGTCCCGCCCGGTGTAGGTTCGCTCACGCATTCCACCGGGACCCGCTACCCATGCACCGCGCTCTGTTGCTGTTCGCCCTCGTCCTGCCCTCCAGCGCCGCCGCGCAGGAGACGGCGGCGTTCGACTTCTACGCCCGTGGTCCGTACCGGCTCGACGTGCCCCGGCCGGACTCGCTGCTGGGCTACGGACCTGGGGCCCGGCACACGCAGTACGCGGCCCAGCAGGCCGTGCTCGACCGGCTGGTGGCGGGCTCCGGTGGCCGGGCGCGGCTCGAGCCCATCGGCGTCACTGAAGAGGGCCGCGCGATGCGCCTGGTGCTCGTGTCGTCCCCCGCCAATCTCGCGCGGCTCGACGCCATCCGCGCGGACCTGGCGGCCCTCACGGATCCGCGGGTCACGTCGGTCGAGGAGGCCCGCACCATCGCGGCGCGCACCCCGGCGACCGTCCTCCTCTCCTACTCCATCCACGGCAACGAGCCGGCCGGGTTCGAGGCCGCCCTGTGGGTCGCCTACCAGCTCGTCGCTGGGGAGGACGCCACGACCCGCATGGTGCGCGACAGCGTGCTCGTGCTGCTGAACCCCTCCGCCAACCCCGACGGACACGAGCGCTTCGCCGTCTGGTACAACTCGGTCTTCCCGGGGGCGGACGGGTCCGACGACCCGGCAAGCTATGAATGGAACGAGCCGTGGAGCATCTGGGGACGCTACAGCCATTACCGATTCGACATGAACCGCGACCTCGTGGCGCAGTCGCAGGCCCCGGTCCGCGCCATTCTCGGCGCGCTGCGCCGCTGGAACCCGCAGGTCGTGGTAGATTTCCACTCCACGACCGAGCAGTACTTCTTTCCGCCGTTTGCGGAACCCGTCAATACCAACATCCCGGCCGCATCGCTCCGGTGGATTGAGGTGTTCGGCCGGGGGAACGCCGAGGCGTTTGACCGCTACGGCTGGCAGTATTTCACTCGGGACGTGTTCGACGGGTTCTACCTGGGGTACTTCGACGCCGCCCCCACGCTCGCCGGCGCCACCGGCATGACCTACGAGAGCGACGGCGGCAAGGCGCTGCAACGGCGGCGCGACGACCGCACGGTCATCACGTTCCGCGAGGGGATCGCGCACCACTACGTGACGTCCCTCGCGACGCTCGAGACGGCGGCCCGCCATCGGACGCCGCGGCTGCTCGACTTCCACGACTTCTTCCGCACCGCCATCACCGAGGGACGGGCCGCGCTCATGAGGCGGATCGTGGTCGCCCCCGATCGAGATGCGACCAACGCGGCGCGGTTGGCGGCGCTCCTACTGGGCCATGGCGTGGAGGTACGGCGCCTGGCGGCACCCTACACCGCCACCCAGACGCGGCCGTTCCTGCCTGGCGCACCGGGACGGCGGACATTCGCTCCCGGCGCACTGGTGGTCGACCTCGACCAGCCTCGTGGCCGCATGGCGCGCGCCCTCCTCGAGCCGGACCCCGTCGTGCCCGAGCCTTTCAAGTCGCGTCAGCTGGAGAAGTACGCGCGCAACGTACGGCGTGGGGGCGCGCCGGGTGAGCGGTACGAGTTCTACGACGTGACGGGCTGGTCGCTGCCGTACACCCTGGGCCTCGACGCCTGGTGGACCTCGGACCTGACGGCCGTGGACGGTACGTTGCTCACGCTCCCGACCGAGGAGCCAAGCCGCACGCTCGCGCCCCCGGGCGGTGTGAGCGGCCGTGCCACGTCGGCGTACGTCTTCCCCAACGACCGCCAGGCGGCCGCTGAGCTCGCGGTGGCGCTGCTGCGCGAGGAGTTCGTGCTGAACGCGGCCACGGAGCCGCTGCGCGCGGGTGGCCGGTCGTACCCGCGGGGCACGTTCGTGCTGCGGGTCAACCGGAACCCGGAGCACATACATGAACGCGTCGCCGCCCTCAGCACCGCGCTCGGCGTGCCCGTGTCCGCGGTGCAATCGGCCTTCCCCGACTCGGGTCCCGTCGGGGTCGGCTCGGCCACGGTGCAGCCCGTCTTCCGCCCGCGGGTGCTCGTCGCGACCGGTGACGGCGTGAGCCAGACGGGCTACGGTGCCCTGTGGTACTTCCTCGAACGCGAGCTGCGCCACCCGTTCGTGCCCGTCGCGCTGGGGACGATCGGCCGGATGACCACGCTCGCGGACTACAACGTGCTGATCATCCCGGGGGGATCCGCCACCGCCATCAAGACGGAGCTGGGAACGGCGGGCGTGGACCGGCTCAAGGCGTGGGTCCGCGATGGCGGCGTGCTGATCGCGTACGATGGCGCCGCGCTGTTCCTCTCGGCGGAGGGGGTGGGACTGAGCACCGCCCACCGCCTGGGGGCCCCGCCGCCCGCCGACACGGCCAAGAAGGCCAAAGGTGATTCACTGGCAGCGGATCCCGAGCTCACGCCGCCGCTCCCCTCGCCGCAGGCCGACACCAACGCCGTGGCTCCCGTGCCCGGCGCGATCTTCCGCGCGACGCTGGACCGCAGCCACTGGCTCACGTATGGCTACGAGCGGCGCGACCTGGCCGTGATGATCTCGGGGAGCACGTTCCTCACACCGTCCACGGGCGGTGCCAACCCCGTGGCGTTCGTCGGGGACTCGCTCCGCCTCTCCGGCTTCGCGTGGCCCACCACGGAACGGCTGCTGCGGGGCACCGCGTGGGCCATCGTGGAACGCCACGGGCGCGGCCATGCAGTCGCCTTCGCCGACGACCCGCTGTTCCGCGCCTTCTGGCGCGGAACCGCGCGGCTACTGACCAACGCGATGCTGTTTGGGACTGGGCGGTAAGGACGGAAGGGCGGAATGACGGAAGGCGAACCGTGAATCACGGTCCGCCCAACCGCCCGTCCGCCCAACCGCCTGGGTTAGCTCCGCTCCTCCCAGAACAGCCCGCGCTCGCGCGCCGGGACGGTCGCCGTGAGCTCGGTGCGGCGCTTGTTCCGCATCACCTCGAGGCGGATCTGGTCATTCGGCTCGTAGGAGCGCAGGATGCGCACCGCGTGTGACGGGCTGGTCGGCACGCGACCGCCAATCCGCAGGAGCACGTCCCCGCTCTTGAGACCGAGCAGCGAGTCCTTGGGCGCCCGGACGACGAGCAGCCCTTCGGTGGTCCCGAAGTAATTGCCGAGCTCAGCGTCCAGGGTGGTGAGTTCCATGTCGGCCCACCGATCGCGGAATCCCTGGAGCAGCGGCTCCAGCTCCATCCGCATCCGCGGCGCCTCGAGGCGCAGCCGGTCGGTCAACGCCCGCACGCCTTCCAGCGCGCTGTCCGCCTGCTCAAAACGGTAGGCGTACGCGAAGCTGTCGAGCTTGCGCGGCACGACCGTCGCGGTCCGAGTCTCCGACCCGCGCCGATACTGCACGCGCACGGTATCGCCTTCCTTGAGATCCCGCGCCAGGTCGATCAGCCGGTCCCCCGGCGACCTGCCGCGCGCATCCCGCTGGACGAGCGTCTCACCCTTGAAGCGCATCACGATGTCGCCCGCCTGGAGACCCGCCTCGGCAGCCGGTGTCTCGGGCGTCACGGCCTGGAGCACGGCGCCGATCGAGTCGGTCGCCGGGTTCCGCTCGGTCTGGACGATGACGCCCAGCCGCGGCCGGTCGGTGGCGAACGTGAAGGCCATCGGGCCCTCCAAACGCTCCGGCTGCACGAAGACGCGAAGTCGGTCGCGGCCGAGCTTCCGCTCCAGCTCGCGCATCTCCTGGCGGAGCTGCTGCAGCTTCTGTTCGAGCTCGCGCCGCTCCCGGTCCGTCATGTCCTGCGCGCTCGCGGCGGTGGTCGCCACGACCAGGGCCAGCGCGCCCAGCAATAGCCGTTTCATGCTCGTCTCCTTTATTCGTGTCCGGGCTCAGAAACCGACATACGAAGCCCGGGTGACATGCGCGTTCACGAGCGCGTCCATGAGATAGACCCGGCTGCGCCACAGGTCGGTGAGGTCGTCGCGCGATCCGCGGCGCCCGACCTGCGCGATCCCAGCGTCCACGAGGGCGATCCGGTCTTCGAGATCCGCAATGATCCCGGCTGCCCGCGCGTTGAGTACGCGCCCTTCGGGTCCGTAGCTCCGCAGCGCGGCCTCCAGCTCGCGCGACTCGTCCATCAGGCTGGCGAGCTGCGCCTCGCCCGCACGCGCCACCGGCTCGGGCAGGCTGCCTGCCCCATTGGGCATCGCGCTGCGCACCCCGACCATCAGCGCGAGTCCGGCGGCAAGCGCCAGGGCTCCCCACGTGCCCCGCCGCAGCACCTCGCTCCGCCGCTCGCGCTGCGCCCGGGCGCGTACTGCCGCCCAGCGGTCACGCGGCGGCCGCCAAGCGGGCAGTGCGCGCAGTTGTGCGGCCCGCTGGTGCACCAGCTCGAGCTCTTGCTGGCAGTGCGGACAGTGGGTCAGATGCTCGCGCGCCCAGGCGCCCGCCTCCCCGTCCCGTACGGCCAGCAGCTCCATCATCGTGCAGTGCTTGCGCATCGGCTCTACTCCCCGCCGAGCCAGCCCCGCAGGCGCTGGTGCGCCCGCGCGAGCTGTGATTTCGAGAAACTCACGGTCCGGCCCATCATCTCGGCGATATCCTCGTGCGTGTACCCCTCGACATCGTGCAACCAGACGACCGCGCGCGACGTCTCCGACAACCGTAGCAGCGCCGCTTCGAGATCGAGCTGCAACCCGACATCCGGCGCCCGTTGCCCCGCGACGGCACCGTCCTCCGGGAGGTCGTCGGCGTCGCGGTACTTCTGCCGCCGAATCCGCATCAGCGCCTTGTTGGCCGCAATCCGTTTCACCCAGGCCGTCAGGCTGCCCGGCTCCGCTCCGCGGAACCGCCGGATGCTGCGGCACACCTCGAGGAACGTCTCTTGGAGCACGTCCTCGGCGTCCTCCTCCGTGCGGCAGATCCGCCGCGCCAGCGAGTACACCATCCCCTCGTACGCCCGGTAGACGCGCTCGAGCGCCGTCAGATCGCCCGTCTTGGCCTGCGCTACCGCGATGTCGTCGAGGACACCGATCACGCCCACGGTCGCTCGCGTCATGGTCATTGGGATAGATGCGGGAGGGGTGGGAAGGGTCGCAACGGGGTCGGAGGGCCGTCGCGCACCGGGGAGCGCTTCAGACCACCAGATTCACCAACCGGTCCTTCACGAAGATCACCTTCCGGATCTCCTTGCCATCAATGAACTTCCGCACCGCGGGGTCGGCGGTGGCCTGGGCGACCGCATCCGCCTCGGCGATGCCGGCCGGCACCGGAACCCGGCCGCGGACCTTCCCGTTGACCTGCACGACCAACTCGATCTCCACGTCCCGGGCGAGCGCCGCATCGAACGCCGGCCAGGGGGCGTCGAACACGCTCCCGGCATGCCCGAGCCGCTCCCAGCACTCCTCGGCGAAGTGAGGCGCGAACGGGGCGAGCAGGACGACGAGGGGCTCAATCAGCGCCCGGGGCACCCCCTGTCCCTCCTGCCCTTCTTTGCGCAGTAGGTTCACGCACTCCATCATCGCGGCGATGGCCGTGTTGTAGCGCAGCTCCTCGAGATCGCCACCCACTTTCCGGATGGTCTGATGCAGCTTCCGGCTGGCGGCCTCGTCGCCGCTGTTGCCGTCGGCGTCCTGCACCAGGCCCCAGACCCGCTCCAGAAACCGTCGAATCCCGGAGATGCCCTCGTCCCGGAAATCCCCGCCCTCCTGATAGGGACCGAGGAACATCAGGTACATCCGGAACGTGTCGGCACCCCAGCGGGCGATGTGCTCGTCCGGCACCACCACGTTGCCGCGCGACTTGGACATCTTCGCGCCGTCCTTGACGATCGTCCCGTGTGCCCGGAACCGCGTGAACGGTTCCTCGAACGGCAGGTGGCCGAGGTCGTGCAGCGCCAGCGTGATGAACCGCGCGTACATGAGATGCAGCACGGCGTGCTCGTTCCCGCCGATGTACGAGTTCACCGGCAGCCAGGTCCGGGTGAGCTCGGGATCGAAGGCACGGTCGCCGACCGCCGTGGACGGATACCGCAGGAAGTACCAGGCGGAATCGAGGAACGTGTCAGACACGTCGGTCTCGCGCCGGGCCGGGCCGCCGCACTGCGGACAGGGTACCCGATACCAGTCCTCGAGACGGGCCAGGGGGGAGATTCCGCTTTCGTCTGGCCGGTAGTCATCGGTCGCCGGCAGGACCACCGGAAGATCGCGGTCGGGAACGGGCACGGCCCCGCAGGCATCGCAATAGATGATCGGAATCGGCGGTCCCCAGTAACGCTGGCGCGAGATGCACCAGTCGTGCAGCCGGTACTGGACCTCGCCGCGCGCGAGCTCCTTGCCTTCCAGCCACCGCGTGACGGCGCCGACCGCTTCGCGGCACGGCATGCCGTCGAACCTGGCGCTGTTGATGAGGCGGCCGTCCCAGCCGGTATACGGCAGTGGGGCTGGGGAGGCGGGACCGTCGGTCGGCTGCACCACCTGCACGATCGGCAGGCGGAACGCCTGGGCGAACTCGTAGTCGCGCTCGTCGTGGCCGGGCACGGCCATGATGGCCCCGGTGCCGTACTCCATCAGCACGTAGTCCGCGATCCAGATCGGGACCGATTCGCCGGTGGCGGGGTTGCGCGCGTAGGCGCCGATGAACACGCCGGTCTTTTCCTTGGTGCCGACCTTGCGCGAGACGATGTCCATCTGCTGCACGCGCCGCCGATAGGCATTCACGTCGGCGCGGCACTCGGCGGCCGTCAGCTGGTCGACCAGCGGATGCTCGGGGGCCAGCACGACCCAGGTGGCCCCGAACACGGTGTCGGGGCGCGTGGTGAACACGCGGATGGACCCGCCGACGGGCGTCGTGAACACGAGCTCCGCCCCCTCCGACCGGCCAATCCAGTTGCGCTGCGCCGTCCGTGTGGAGTCCGACCAGTCCAGCGTCTCCAGGTTCTCGAGCAGCCGCTGCGCGTACTTCGTGATCGCGAAGAACCACTGCTCCAGCGTCCGCTGCGTCACGGCCGTGTCGGGGTGGCGCTCGCAGTAGCCGTCGATGACCTGCTCGTTTGCGAGCACGGTCTTGCATTCCGGGCACCAGTTGACCGGTGCCTGCTTGCGGTATGCGAGCCCCGCCTTGAACAGCTGCAGGAAGATCCACTGCGTCCACTTGTAGTAGGCCGGATCCGTCGTGGAGAGCTCATGGTCCCAGTTGACCATCAGCCCGACGCGCCGCAGCTGCTCACGGAACCGGGCGATGTTGCGGGGGATGAGCGCCGCCGGATGCAGGTTGACCTTGAGGGCGTAGTTCTCGGAGTGGATCCCAAAGGCATCGAACCCGATCGGCTCGAACACATCGGCGCCCGCCAGACGCCGATAGCGGCCGTAGATGTCGCTCCCCACGAACGCGAACACGTTGCCGACGTGCAGGCCTTCCGCCGACGGGTACGGGAACATCATCAGGTTGTAGAACGGGCGCGCGGCCCGCTCGAGGTCCACCCGGTTGGTGCCCCGCGCTTCCCACCGCTGGCGCCACTTGGCTTCGACGGCCTGCGGATCGTACGCGGGCCGGTCGGTTGGCGATTCGGACATACCCACTAGTATAGCCGAGCTTGCCTGCGCCCTGCAGGCGGTCGTAGTTTACCCGCGCCGTTATGGCCGCCGTCGCCCATCTGCGCACCCGCACCGTCCTCTTCGCGTTCCCGGCGGCTCTGGCCGCCGTCGCCACCGGCGTCATCAGCGTGTATGTCCTCGCCTCCAATCGGCTCGAGCGGGAGGCGCACGCGCGTCTCCTGGCCGCCGGCACGCGGGCGGCGGAGTACATCGACCGGTATCTCGCCGACCGGCAGCGGGACCTGACCCGCCTGGCCGCCCTGCCCGCGGTGGGGGGGCTCGCCCGAGAAGCCGGGGCGGAGGCGGTGCGCGGAGGGCTCGACCGGGTGGATCGCGAGAGCCTGGAACAGCGGTTTGCCGACACGCGCGTCCTGCGCCGCGACCGCGGGCTTGAGAGCTTCTTCCGCACGTTCCTCGAAGGGTCGGACTTCGTCGACATCATGTTCACGGAGCGGAACGGCCTGAACGTGGTCGCGACGGCGCTCCCGACCGACTTCGTGCAGGCCGACGAGGAGTGGTGGCAGCTGGCGCTGCGCGACGGGGCGTTCGTCGGGACACCCGAGTTCGACGAGACGGCGCGCGGCGCCGCGCTCCCCGTGGCGGTCCGAATCCCCGATCCGGCGGGCGGCCCTCCCCTCGGAGTGCTGCAAGCCGTCATCCGACTGGGGTCGCTGACCCAGTCGGTCGCGCGGCTGGCCGGGGGCGACGGGGTGATCGTCGAGGTCGTCGATTCCCTCAACCGAACGGTGGCCGGCGCCAACCGCACCCAGCTGCTGCGTCGCTCCGCCTTTGCCGACGACCTGCGGCGGGACGCCGGTCCGTCCGTACAGCCGACCACGGTCGCTGGCGAGCCGGCGACGCTGGCGTCCGTGCCGGTGTTCGCCGGCCGCTGGCAGGTGATCGTGGCCCAGCCCAACGCGATCGCGCTGCAAACGGCCCGGTTCGTTGGTCGGACGATCGCGATCGCGGGTGCGCTCGGGCTGGTGGTGATTCTCGTGCTCGTGCTCGTCGTGAGCGAGTGGATGGACACTCGCATCGCCCGGCCGATCAAGACGGCAACGGACGCCGCGACGGCGGTCGCCGGTGGCGACCTGACCGTCCGTCCCCCGCAGGCGGCCCGGGGCATCGGCGAGGTGGCGGTCCTGCAGCGCGCGACCGGCGACATGGTCACGGAGTTGCGGGTGCTGGTGGCGAACATCCGCGGCGCCGCCGAGGACATGGCCGCCATGGCCCAGCAGATCTCCGCCAGCACCGAGGAGATGTCCGCGTCCACGCAGGAAATGGCCACGACGTCCCAGAAACTCACCGACGAAGCGACGATGCAGGCCGGACGGGTCCGCAGCTCGGCGGAGGATTCGTCGCGCATTCTCGCGATCACCACCCAGCTCGCCGACGGCGCACGGCTCGCTGCCGAGCGCAGCGTGGAGCTGCGGGAGGGCGCGGATCGGCATCGCGGACGGCTCGTCGAGGGGAGCAAGCAGCTCACGGATCTCGCCGGGGAGGTCGAGCGGACCGCCGGGGAGGCGGAGACGCTGGCCGGGCTGTCGACCGAGATCCAACAGTTCGTCACGCAGGCCCGCACGGTCGCCACCCGCACGAAGATGCTGGCGCTCAACGCCGCGATCGAGGCCGCGCGCGCGGGCGCCGAAGGTCAGGGGTTCGCCGTCGTCGCCGACGAGGTCCGGAAGCTGGCCGGCCAGGCGGCCCAGGCGGCCCAGACCACGTCGGATACGGTCGCGCGTGTCCTGCAGGGCATCACGACCACGCGGGAGCGGCTCGTCCGTCTGGCGCAGGAGAGCGCCGCGGTGCGGGACGTGGCGGTGGAGGTGGCCGGCGGGCTCGAGGACATCACCGGCCAGGCGGTGGAGGGGAACGCGTGGGCGGACGAGATCTCGACCGCGGCGGCGGAAGCGCGGCGGCTGGTGGAGGAAATCTCCCACCGATTGGAGGCGCTCGCCGAGGGGACGGAGACCTCGGTAGCCGCGATCGAGCAGATTGCGGCGGCCGCCCAGGAACAGAGTGCGTCGACCGAGGAGATCGCGAGCTCGGCCTCACACCTGGCCGAGGCCTCCGAGCGGCTCAATGCCCAGGTCAGCCGGTTCCGGCTGAGCGGCGCCGAGCGCGTGGGCGACTAGCCCACGGCTCAGCGGCTGCTGTCGAGGTCGACGAAGCGGACGTCGGTGACGTCGGGCAGGGTGGCGAGCCGCGCCAGCAGGTCCCGCGCCGGGGGCTGATCGACGGCGATCGCGGCCAGGGCCACATCCGAGTCGGCCCGGCGCGACTGGTGATAGACCCCGATGTTGGCCCCGGCATCGCCCAACGCCGTTCCCACCCGCCCGATCACGCCCGGCACGTCGCGGTTGCACAGTACGATCAGATAGCCGTCCGCCGGCACGTCCACCGGATAGCCGTCGATCTCGACGATGCGGCCGCGCTCGCCGACCAGCGCGCCCACGACGCACGTCATGCGATCGGCGGTCTGCAGGATGACGCTCACGGTGGTCTCGAACCCGGCCAGCGGCGCCCCGCCTCGTCGCGCCAGGGTGATGCCCCGCTGCTCGGCGAGGGGCTGCGCGTTGACCATGGACACGGGACCCACGCCCATGGCGCCAAGCGCCCCTTCGACGGCGGCGAGCTTGGCGGGACGCGGGGCTTCCTCGTCCGGCCCGCCGTACTGCACCTCGATGGCCTGCACGCGCCCGTGGGCCAGCGTGGCCCCCAACCGTCCCACCCGGCGTGCCAGTTCCAGCACCGGCCGGAGCCGCCGGATCGCCGCCGCCGAAACCCCCGCGACATTCACGGCCCCCCCGACATCGCCAGACCGCAGCGCGTCCCGCACCGCTGCGCAGATCTCGCGGGACACCCGTTCCTGCGCCTCGACGGTGGACGCGGCGAGGTGCGGCGTGAGCAGCAGTCGGTCGTGGCTGCGCAAGGGCGAGTCGGCGGGCAGCGGTTCCTGCGCGTACACGTCGATGGCGGCGCCGGCGAGCCGTCCGGCCTCGAGCGCCTCGACCAGCGCCGCTTCATCCACCAGCTCACCGCGCGCGGTGTTCACGAGCAGGGCGTGCGGCTGCATCCGTGCCAGCCGCTCGGCGCCCAACAGGTGTCGCGTGTCGTCCGCGAGGGGCATGTGCAGGGTGACCACATCCGCCTGCGCCAGCAGGTCGTCCAACGGCAACAGCGCGACACCAAGATCCTGCGCCCGCTTCTCCGTGAGATACGGGTCGTGCGCGATCAGCTCCATCCCAATGCCCCGTCCGATCGCGGCGACATGCTGGCCGATGCGCCCGAGCCCGACGATGCCCAGCACCTTCCCGCGCAGCTCGGTTCCGGCGAACGTCTTGCGATCCCACGCCCCGGTCCGCATGCTCGCGGCGGCCCAGGGGATGCGCCGCACGAGGGCGAGCAGCATGGCCCACGTATGCTCGGCCGCGCTCACGGTGTTGCCACCCGGGGCATTCAGCACCGCGATGCCCCGGGCCGTGGCCGCCGCGACGTCGATGTTGTCCACCCCGATCCCGGCGCGACCGATGACGCGCAGGCGGGCGCCGAGCGCGATCAGGTCCGCCGTCACCTGGGTGTCCGAACGGACCAGCAGGCCGTCCGCCTGCGGCAGCGCGCGTCGCAACGCATCGGCGCTGCCGACGGCACTGACGACCGTGAGATCCGCCTCGTCGCGCAGCAGGCGGAGACCACTCTCCGCCACGCGGTCCGCCACCACGACCGTCCAGGTCATCGCACGGCCTGCCCGATCACCTCGAGCACCGCCTCCACGCTCTCGCGCGTGTGATCGCCCATGTGCCCGATCCGCAAGGTGGATTCCTTGAGCGGGCCGTACCCGGTGCCGATCGTCCAGCCCGTCTCCGCCACCCGCCGCACGATCGCCCGCCCGCTCGTCCCGTCCGGCACGCGCAGGCACGAGACCGTCCACGACCGCCGACCGGCACGCGGCAGATACCCGAACCCGAGCGCCCCGCCGGCCCCTTCGATCCAGTGCTCGACGGCGGTCCGCATGGCGTCGTGGCGTGCCCAGCGGGCCTCGACACCGCCCTCGGCCTCGATGCGCTGGCACTGGACGGCGAGCGCATAGAGCAGCGAGAGCGCCGGCGTGTTGGTGGGCTGCCGCTCGGCAAAGGCCTCGTCATAGGCCACGAGATCGAGATAGGCCCCGCGTCCCGGCAGGCCGCGGGCTCGCGCGAGCATGCGCTCGGACGCCACGCCCAGCGCGAGCCCCGGCGGCAGGGCCAACGCCTTCTGCGAGCCGGTGAAGACGAAATCGAGCGCCAGCACGTCCGTCTCCACCGGTGAGCCCGCCACCGACGTGACGGCGTCCACCAGCAGCAGGACGTCGTCGAACTCCCGCACCACTGGCGCGAGCTCCGCGAGCGGTGCCAAGGCGCCGGTGGACGTCTCCGAGTGCACCACCGTCACTGCGTCCGCCTCGGTGCGGCGCAGCGCATCCCGCAGCATGTCGGGCTCCACCACGTCACCCGGCCGCACTTCCAGGCGGACCACCTCGTGCCCGCAGGCCTGCACGATGGCCGCGAAGCGCTCGCCGAACGCCCCGCTCACCACCGACAGGGCACGGGCACGGACACCGCTTCGCACGGCCAACTCCATGAAGCCGGTGGCGGCGCAGGTCCCGACCACCACCCGCCGGGTCGTCCGGAACAGCCGCCGGAGCGGCTCCTCGAGCGCCGCGAGCAGGTCTACCATGGCCGAGCCGCGATGAGCGATCATCGGACGCAGCATGGCCGCCAGAACGTCCGGATGTACTTCGGTGGGACCGGGAAGGAGGAACCGGCCAAACGGGACGTGAGACATCGGAATGCGACAAACCTCAGATCGGGGAGCGTGAAACGTGAAAGGGAACCCGCGAAACGCAAGTCCCGTGCCGATCGGGGCCACCGCGGCAGCCGCATCCTGGGGTCTTCGTTTCACGTTTCACGTTTCACGTTTCACGTTTCACGCGTCACGCGTCACGCGTCACGCGTCACGTTACTCCACCCGCTCCAGTCGCTCGTTGGGTTCATACCGGCGACCGATCTTGGCACTGGGTTTCCCCTCCGTCAGCACGACGTCGGCCGTGAAGTCGAACCGACCCCCGAACAGGGACGATCCGACACCGTACGCGTCGACGGGAACCCCGAGGGCTTCGAACTGGTGGATCTTGTCGGCGGTGAAGCCGCCCGACACCACGATCTTCACCTGGCGGAATCCCTCGGTGTCCAGGGCCCGGCGCACGTTCCACACGAGCTGTGGGTTCACGCCCGTCGGATCGAACGACCCCATCTGGGGCACGACCGAGGCGTCGACCATCGTGTGCGAGGTGTCGAGGCGGACACCGTACAGGCGCTCGCCCAGGGCGCGTGCGACCGCGAGCGACGTCCGGACCGAGTCGTTCTCGAAGTCCACCAGGGTGATCAGTCGGACGTCCGCCGGAAGGAACTCGGCGAACTTCCGCGTCGCGCGCACGGTATCGCCGCCGTAGGCCGCGATGATCGCATGCGGCACGGTGCCGATCCCCTCGCTGCCCCACCAGGAAGCCTGCGCGTCGGTGGACACCCCGATCGCGCCGGCGATGTGCGCCGCGTAGCCGTCGCCGGTCTGGACCAGCCAGTGGTCATGGCGCGCCGGGAAGAACATCACTTCCTTCGGCCGGGCGGCGTCCACGACACGCCGCGTGTTGGTCCCGACCCGCGTGCGTCGCGCGAGCACCCCGAGGTAGAGCGTTTCCAGGTGCGCGAACGCATCGTACGGTCCGTCGATCGTCATGACCGTTTCCCACGGCCGGATCTCGTCGCCGTCGTAGAGGGCGTGGACGACGAGCTCGTCCCAGCGCAGGGCGCAGAGCTTCAGGATGGCGATGGCCTCGTCGACCCCGCCCAACAGCGCGTCGCTCTTGCCGAACACCTGCATCAGGACGCGGGGGCGGTGGCGGTCGGCGAGCAGCACCTCGCGGGCCCGCACGAAGTATTTGTCGGAGTAGTACCCTTCGCGCATCTTCTCGACCGGCAAATGAAAGATGGCGGGGTCGAGTCGGGGTCGTCGCGGCATGGTCAGTGACTCAGCTCCTCGGCATCAACCCGGAGACGGCGGTGCGCGAGCCATCGGACGCCCAGAGCATCGCGCAGGCCGCGGGTCGCGCGGTTCCACATCCCGTACTTCGACCGCCCGGCCCGTCGGGGGCGGTGGCGGACCGGCGCCTCCGCCACGCGGCCGCCTGCGAGCCGGAGGAGCGTCGGTAAGAACCGGTGCATGCCGTCGAAGTGCGGGAGCGCCGCGAGCGCATCCCGGCGGATCACTTTCAGCCCGCAGCCGGTGTCCCGCACTCGGTCTCCCGTCAGCCAGTCGCGAAAGCTATTCGCGGCCCGGCTCTGCACCAGTTTCCACCGGGAGTCGCGCCGCCCCGTGCGGGCGCCGATGACGGCCACCAGACCGGGATCCGCCTCGAGACGGGCGAGTAGCGCGGGAAGATCGGCCGGGTCGTTCTGCCCGTCGGCGTCGAGCGTCGCGACGATCCGACCCCGGGCCGCGGTCCAGCCGGCGGCCAGCGCCGCGCTCTGTCCGCCCCGGGCGCGCAACGCGAGCACCCGCACCCGGGGGTCCGCCCGCGCCACTCGCAGCAGTTCCTCGCGCGAGCCGTCCTCGGACGCGTCGTCCACCGCCACGATCTCGAACGTCCAATCCCCCAGCGCCGCGTAGATCTCCGCCACCAGGGGCGCGACGTTGTCCCGCTCATCACGCACAGGCAGCACGAGCGACAGGTCGGGACGGGCGGTCACGGGCCCGTCTCCGCCAGCAGGCGCTGTAGTTCAGCGCGCGCCGCCGCGATGCGCGGCGAAGCCGGGAACGTGTCGATCAGGCGTCGCAGCTCGACCACCGCGCGCCCGCGGTCCCCCAGATGGCGGTGGCAGATCTCCACGAGGCGGAGCGAAAACAGCACCTTGTGCGGCTCATCTGGCACGAGATCCCGGGCTTCGCGGTAGAGACTCGCCGCCTGCGCCGCGTCGCCGAGCCGGCGCAGCACCAGCTCCGCCAGCCGGACGCGCGGCGCCCAGTCAGCCGGCGTGCGGGCAATCTCCGATCGATAGGCGGCCGCCGCGTCGGCGTATGCGCCGCGCGCCTCGAGCGCCTCGATGGCCGAGTACGCCCGCGGGGGCGGCGTGGAGGCTCCGCTGGCTCCGTAGAACTGCGTCAACAATCGGCTGAGTCCTTCCCCTGCCGTGCGTCCGACGACCCACACCCCCACTGCAACCGCGAGCAGCAACAGCCCGCCGGGCAGAAACAGAGCGAAGATGGGGCCCACGCCCGGCAACAGACCACCGACGAGCCCGATCACGACGAAGCACGCCCCCACGAGCAGCAGGTAGCGGGTGGCGACGCGGTCGGGACTGGTATCCTGAGGCACGGGCGTAGGCTCCGCCGGGAACGTACGGCGCCGCGCGGCCACGAATCAAGTTGACACCGTTGGGGGACCCGACGGTAACTTCCGCCGTCGACCGGGAATCCTGCGACCATCCTGCTCGAGGAGCCTCTCGCATGTCCGATCTGTCGCGCCGCGACTTTCTCGGCGCTGCCACCGGGGTCGCCGCGGGTGCCATGCTCGGCACGCCGACCGTCGGCCACGCCGCCCCCGCTGTCCATCGGCGCCCCCCGGCCCGTCCCATCGCCATTGGCTCGGCCAACGGGATCCGCGGCGTCGAGCTCGCCGGCCGTCTGGTCCGCGACGGCATGGACACGCTCGACGCCGCGATCGAGGGTGCCAAACTCCAGGAACTCGACCCCGACGACATGTCGGTCGGTTACGGCGGACTGCCCAACGAAGCGGGCGTCGTCCAACTCGACGCGTCGTGTATGCACGGGCCGACCCGACGGGCGGGAGCGGTCGGGGCGCTCGAGGGAATCAAGACGCCAAGCGTCGTTGCCAAGTACGTCCTGCTCTACACGGACCACATTCTGCTCGTGGGCGAAGGCGCGAAGCAGTTTGCCCTGTCGTACGGGTTTCCCGAAGAGAATCTGCTCACCGAGCAGAGCCGGGAGCGTTGGCTCCGCTGGCGGGCCAACCGGGGTCCCGATGACGACTGGCTCGACGTACCCGAGTCGGAGCAGATGGGCCTGCGCCCCACGGGCACGATCAACCTGAACGTCGTGAGCCCCAAGGGCGAGATCTCCTCGGTAACCACCACGAGCGGGCTGGCGTGGAAGATCCCAGGACGGGTGGGCGACTCGCCCATCGTCGGCGCTGGACAGTACTGCGATAACGACGTCGGCGCCGCGGGCTCCACCGGCCGCGGCGAGTCCAACATCAAGGTCTGCGGAGCGTTCCTCACGGTGGAGCACATGCGGCGTGGCCTCACCCCGACCGACGCGTGCCTAGAAACACTGCGTCGCGTCGTCGCCACGAGCGAGCCACGGCTGTTGGACCCGCGCGGGCGGCCGCAGTTTCAGCTCAACTTCTACGCGGTGAACAAGGCGGGTCAGTTCGGCGCCGCCGCGCTCTACCCCTCACGGTTCGCCGTCTTCGACGGCACGGCCGCGGCGGTCCGAGACTCGGCCTTCCTGTTCGAGCGTTCGTGATTCGTCGCGCCTCGGCACTCGCCGCGCTGTGGCTGGGCACCGCGGTCTCGCCGGCGGCGGCGCAGTTGCCGAACATCTTTCCGCCGGGCTCCGACTGGCGGGACCTGTTCTATCCCAAGGTCTTCTGGACCGCCCGCGAGGGCGTGACGGCCGGCGCCTACTTTGCCGTCTCGCTACCGACCCGCTACGCGGATCGCACGGCGGCTCCCCATCGCTTCATTGCGTCGCTGGATGGCCAGATCTCGGCTTCCGGAACCCGCCACCTCCGGCTCGACGGCTGGGCGCCGGCCTTGGCGCCGGGGTGGCGCTTCCGCCTGACCCTGGCGGCCACGCATCGGAACCGTCAGCCGTACTTCGGGATCGGCAATACGACGACCGACGGTCAGGACGAGGCGACGGGGGAAGACCTCTTCTACCGCATGGTGCAGGTCCGCAACTACGTACGCGGCGACATCCAGCGGACCATTGTGGGGCCGCTGCGCGCGCTCGTCGGCTGGCATGCCGAGCACTGGTATCTCGACACGCTCCGCGCCACGAGCCAACTCGCGACCGATCTGACGGCGGGGGTCGACCCGCGGATCGCTGTCGGGACGGCCGACGTGAGCGCGCGAGTGGGGCTCATCGTCGATACGCGCGACCGCGAGGCGGCACCGCAAAACGGCGTCCTGCTCGAAGCCCTGCATGCCGTCGCCGACGCAGACGTGGCGGGCGACCTGACCTACACCCGCACCACCGTGAGTCTCCGCGGGTACCACGCGTTCACGGACCGATGGGGGGTGGCGGCCCGGATCGCGGGCGAGTCCATGGGCGGGACGCCGCGCCTCGGGTCGTTCTTCCGGTTCGAGGCGAGCGATGCACCGTTCACCGGCCTCGGCGGCGCGGATTCCCATCGGGCACTGTACTGGAATCGGTTCGCGGATGCCGACAAGCTGCTCGGCAACCTGGACGTGCGCTACGCCCTCATCCCCTACGGCCTGCGCACGGTGCTCGTGGCGTTCCTGGACGTCGGGCGGGTGTTTCCGGCGGGCGCCTTTCGACTCACGACCGACGCCCTCAAGGTGGGAGGCGGCGGCGGTCTGTTCGTGACCCTGCTCTCCGAGACCGCGATCCTCGGGCTGACGGCGGCGGCGGGGCCTGAGGGCGGCGTCATCTTCGCCCACTGGAAATGGCCGTTCTGATCGGCGGGGTCCGAGGGGGCCGGCCCGGCCGCCAGACGGCCGCCGGGTCGAGCTACGGGGAGCGCGTCAGGCGGCGTTACGCGCGTTCCTGAATCCGGATGCCCCGCTTGGCCAGCGCCTTGACGTACGGCTCGAAGGGCATGCCTTCCCACGCGGTCGTCACGCCGAACCGTTCCACGCGCCCGCCGGCCTGCATCTGGCCCGTGATCGAGAGCGAGTATCCGGTCGTGCGCTCCATGGCGCTGATGCCGTGCTCCCCGTCGAAGTAGTCGACCAGCTCGAACGTCACGGTCTTGGGTGCCTCGCCCTTCGTTCCTTCCACCACCACCTTGAGCGCCACGAGATCCTTGACCTCCGGGCGCCGCAATTTGGGGTTGACCAGCGCCACGAAGACGTCGCGAGGACGCACCGTGCTGCCATCGACGGCGATGGGGTCGAGATCCAGCAGGCCAAGCTCGCGAATGGCCCGCATGATGTCGGCGTGCCCCGGGTATCGCAGCGTCTTGTATTCCATCGTTCCCACGCGCTCCGAGAATTCCCACGGCATGGTCGAGATGCCTCCCGCCGTGTGGAACGCCTCCAGCCGGCCGACCGGTTCCGGGAACTCGACGGACTCGATCTCGGAGAGCGCTTCCACCATCACCGGTGCGCCGTCCCGCAGCACCCAGGAGGGTGTCGTGTAGTAATCCAGCACGCCCTCGAGGGAATACACGATGTTGTAGTTGAGCGGCGGTTTCGGGGCCTGCGGCAGCCCACCCACGTAGAGCCGGACGGCGTGGACGCGGTCGAGCCGCCGGATGCCCTCAGCGGCGAGGATGTTCACCATGCCGGGCGCCAGACCGCAGTCGGGCATGATGGAGACTTTCTTCTCGCGGGCCCGGGCGTCGAGCTGCTGTTGCTCGCGCACGATCTCCGTGTTGCCGCCGAGGTCGGAGAAATGCACGCCGTACTCGAGCGCGAGGCGCGCCATCGTCCCGTTGAAGTAGTAGGGCAGCGCGCTCATCACCGCCTGCTGACCACGCAGCAGCTTCGCGGCCGCTTCCAGATCGCGGGCATCGAATTTTACGAGTGAGAGCCGCTTGCTCTTTTCGCCCTTGAGGAACCCCGGGAGGGCATCGGGATTCTGATCCGCTAGGGTCACTTCGGCGTCCGTCGTGCGCAACAGGTCCCAGGCGCAAGCCGAGCCCTGCAGACCGGCACCCAAAATCAACATTCGCATAGAGTTACTCCGCATTGCCCGTCCCCGGACGGCCCGGAAAGATAGACGGGGGCGTGAACCCCGGGAATGGGCGCCTTGAGCCCGCACGACCGCGGGTGTATCCTGGGGCGCCTTGGCACACCCGCCCACCGTTCCCGCCCGGAAGCGCAACCCGCGCCACACCCGCGACCGCCTCGCGCGCGCGGCGCTGGAGCTGTTCACCACCCGGGGGTATCACGAGACCACCACCCCACTGATCGCCACGCGGGCGGGCGTCGCCGAAGGCACGATCTACCGGCATTTCGCGAGCAAGGACGAACTCCTGAACGAGGTGTACCGGGCCGGCGTGCGGCTGTTCGTGGCGGCGCTCAAGGAGAGCGACGCGCGCGGCGGGTGCCGGGCGCGGCTCGAGGGTGTCGCCCGGCGCTGGCGGGACATCGCGGCGCGCGAGCCCGCGTTGGTCCGGCTCGTGTTCAGCGACACGTTTACGGCCCGGGTGGACGAGCGGAGTCGCACCGCCCTGCGGGAGCTGCGCGCCGAGCTCGAGAAGCTCGTCGCCGCCGGAAAGGCCGGCGGCGAGATCAGGCCCGGGGCGGCGGAACTGCATGCGGAGCTCTGGCTCCGACTGATCGAGCTCGTGCTGGACCGCACGGCCCGCGGCACTTGGAAACCCGATGACCCGGCGATTGCGCAAGTCATCGAGGCCGCCTGGGACGCAATCGGGGCGTCCCGCGCGCGGACCCCCAGTTCACCGACAGCACCGAACGCGGAGGGCATGACGTGACCACACCCGGTTCGAGCGCACGCGGTTCGTGGGCGACCCGAGCAGGCTTCATCCTGTCGGCCGTCGGGTCGGCGGTCGGGCTGGGCAACATGTGGCGGTTTGCCTATAAGGCGTCGGAGGGCGGGGGTGCCGCGTTCGTCCTGATCTACCTGATCATCGTGGCGCTCGTTGGGCTGCCCCTGATGACCTCCGAGTTCATCGTCGGGCGGCTCTCGCAGGAGTCGCCGGCCCGGGCCATCCGCCGGCTCGGCGGTAACGCCTGGGGACCGCTCGGGTGGATGTTCATTCTCTGCGGCGTCGGCATTCTCGCCTACTACTCGGTGATTGCCGGCTGGACCATGCGCTATGCGATCGACGCGATCCGCAATGCGATCCCCTCGGATACCGGAGCGTACTTCGCCGAAGTCTCCCAGGGGACCGATGCCGCGATCTACCATCTGGTCTTCATGACCGCGACGATCTTCGTCGTCGCCGGCGGCGTGAAGGCCGGGCTCGAGCGCGCCAACCTCGTGCTGATGCCCATGCTGTTCCTCATTCTGGTGGGCCTCGCCGTGTGGGCGATCACCCTGCCGAACGGGGGCGGGGGCTACGCGTACTACTTGCGACCCGATCCGGCGAAGCTCTTCAACCGGGAAATCCTCACCGCCGCCGCGGGGCAGTCGTTCTTCTCGCTCAGCCTGGGCATGGGCGCGCTGATGACCTATGCGTCCTACCTCCGGTCCAAGGAGAACCTCGCCCGCGAGGCGACGGTCGTGGCCTTGTCCGATTTCGGCGTCGCGTTCGTATCGGGCCTGATCGTGTTCCCGGTGATCTTCAACTTCGGTCTGCTGGGTCAGGTGGGAGAGAGCACCGTGGGCGCGCTGTTCATCTCGCTCCCCGCGGGGTTCGAGCTGCTGGGCCGCACCGGCGACTACATCGACACGGCGTTCTTCGTCATGCTGCTCTTCGCCGCGCTGACGTCGGCGATTTCGTTGCTCGAGGTGGTCGTGGCGGCGCTCGTGGACGGGCTTGGTTGGCACCGGCGGCCGGCGGCCGTCGGGGCCGGGGTCATGATCGCGGTGCTGGGCCTGCCGGCTGCCTTCAATACGACCTTTCTTGGCAACCTGGACGCGCTATTCGGGCAGTTCCTGCTGCTGGTGGGCGGCTTTTTCACCGCGCTGCTGGTCGGCTACAAGCTGCTGCCGCAGGCCGACGCCGAACTGGCCCAAGGGCTCCCCAACCCCGATTGGCGCGGGGCGTGGGCGACGCTCGTGCGCTACGTGGCCCCGGTCGTGCTCCTCGTCGTGCTGTTCTTCCTCGCGGCGCCGACCTGGCGCGCGGTGCTCGGGCTGGTGACCTACGCGAATTAGGCGGTGAGCGAACCGCCGTAGGCGCCCGAAGCACGAAGCGACGGCGAGACGGAAGGACGGCTGGCGGTGGGCGGCTCGAGTCGCGAGGCGGCACCCCGATGGGGATGCCGCCCGTTGCGTTCGCCCGATCCGCCGTCTCGCCAGCTCCCCGTGTCACCTACCGCTGCAGCTCTGCCCCCAGGAATCTGACGATATCTCGCCACGCCCCCGCCGTGACGTCGGCCGGCTCACGAGTGCGCAGGAACCCGTGTCCCGTGCCGGGATAGATCGTCTTCGTGTAGCGCTTGCCGGCTGCCTGCATCGCCCGCTCCGTGTCCGGCAGGCCGGCGTTGATGCGGGCGTCGTTCTCGCCGTACACCCCGAACACCGGGGCCCGAATGCGCCCGACGGTCGCCAGATCCGGCGCCGGGCCGTAGCACACGACTGCCGCCTTGAGATCCGGATTGTCAGTCGCGTACCGGAAGCTCTGGCCCCCGCCCCAGCAGAACCCGATCACGCCGATCGCGTCGCCGCGCACCGCCTTGAGCGTCCGCAGATACGCGGCCGTCGCGTCGAGATCGATCGTGACCGAATCCGGCGGTAGCGTGCCGATGGCCTGCCGCGCGTTGGCCTGGGCATCCGTGCCCCCGCGACGGGACAGGAGGTCGGGCGCGATCGCCACGAACCCGGCAACCGCGAGCGAGTCGGCGACCGACCGGACCCACTCCGAGAGCCCGAAGATCTCGTGGATCACGATCACTGCAGGCGCCGGGTCCGGGCGCTCCGGATAGGCGACGTACGCCGTGACCGAGTCGCCACCGCGCCCCGCGTACGTGACCCACTCGCCATGAATGTCTGCCGGGCCGCGCCCGGCCGCGAGGACCACGGCCAGGAGCCCGATCCCCGCCGCGATCACTGGGGTCTGCTTCACGAACCGAAGCATCATGCGTCACTCCCTGTGCTGGGTTAACGTCTCGACGGTCAGACGGTCAGATGGTCGGCGGGCCGCGAGTGCCTTCGCCTCCGGCCCACCGACCGCTCATTGGCTGGCCGTCTGCGCTCCCTCCCCACCCCACCACACTCGATACACCTTTCCCCCAGAGTCATCCGAAATCAGCAAGGCCCCGTCGGGGGCGACTAGGACGTCGACCGGCCGCCCCCACGATCGCCGCCCGATCTGCCAGCCGACGATGAAATCCTCCGGCGCGCCCGCGGCCCGTCCGCCATCCATTGGCACACGCACCACTTTGTACCCGACGGGGAACGACCGGTCCCAGGATCCGTGCAGCGCCACGAACAGATCCCCGTGGTACGCCTGCGGGAACTGCGTCCCCGTATAGAACGCGAGGCCGAGGGGGGCCGTGTGCGCGGGCAGCACGACGGCCGGACCGATCGCGTCGGTACAGCGCGCCGCCTGGGCGCGATACTCCGGGTTCGGGGTGTCCGGCAGGTAGCAGACGGGCCAGCCATACCACCCGCCCTCGCGCAAGACGTTCACCCGATCGGGCGGCAGGTCGTCACCGAGTCGATCGCGGTCGTTGTTGGTCGCCCAGATCTCCCCCGTCTCCGGGTGCACCGCCAGCCCGACGGCGTTGCGGAGCCCCGTGACAAAACGCATTTCGCCCGATCCATCCGGCCAGAACCGCGTCACCGCCGCCCGCCGGGGATCGCGCTCGTCGCACAGGTTGCAGCTCGATCCGACGGACACGAACATCGTGTCGCCGTGGAAGATCACGGTCCGAGTCCAATGCCCGCCTTCCGGCAGGTCGGCCACAACCACCTGGAGGGCGCCGTCCGGCGGGACAAAGCGCACCACGCGGTGCTCCTCCGCCACGTACAGCGTATCGGCACGAAAGGCGAGGCCGTGCGGGTTCTGCAGCCCGTCGATCACGGTCACCGTCGTGTCGGCGCGCCCGTCGCCGTCCCCATCCTCGAGCCGCACGACGCGCCCCGCCCGGGGTTGGCTGGCGTAGATGTTCCCGTCCGGACCGACGGTGAGGAACCGCACGCCATCGAGTCCCTCGGCGAAGACGGTGATCCGGAACCCGCGTGGGAGGACGAGTGCGTTGCCGCCGACGCGTTGCATCGCGTAGCCGCTGTCGGGGGCGATGCCAGCCCGCCCATCGCCGGCGTCGCACGCCACCAGCAGCGCCACGGCGGCGCAGAGTGGCAGCCACCTACTCCGCATAGACGCCCTCCAGCGCGCTCTCGGGCTTGGGGGTCCGTCGCGCGCGGCTCGCGAGCGCCTCCTCGGCTGCGCGGTCGACCTCGTCGTTCACCCGCTGCTCGATGTCCGCCAGCGCTGCCTCCGCAACCCCGCGTCCCTTCAGCCACTCCTCGAACAACCCGATCGGATCGCGCTTCCCCCAGTGTGCGAACAGCTCAGGCGCCAGTACGACACGCGCTTCCTGCTCGTCGTGGGTCGCGTGTCCACCCATGCGGAAGGTCTCCGCGTCCAGCATGACCGGCCCCTCACCGCGCCGGCACCGCTCGGCCGCAAGCGCGGTGGCGGCGTAGGCGTCGAGCACGTTGTTGCCGTCGAACGACCACCCCGCACACCCATAGGCGCGGTGCAGGTCCCGGAAATCCGCGGGGAGGCGGTGCACCTCTACTCGCGTGCCGAGCGCCACCTGGTTGTTCTGAATGATGAAGATCACCGGCAGGCGCATGACGGCCGCGAAGTTGAACGCCTCATGGGTCGGTCCGGCGTTCACCGAGCCGTCGCCGATCCACGTGAGCACCACGCGTCCCTCGCTGCGGATCGCGGACGCCAGCGCGATGCCCGTCGCGACCGGCGGCATGTTCCCGATGGTGGACACCGGCTGGAGCACGCGGTGGGTGAAATCGCCCACATGCCCGTCCCGCCCACGAGACGGCGCGTCCTCGGTACCGAGGTAGCCGCCCAGCATCGCGGTCAGCGACACGCCCATCTCACAGCAGGCGCCGGCATTGCGGATCATGGGGGCCACTACGTCGCGCGCGCGATCGAGCGCGTGCACGGGCCCAACCGTCGTGGCTTCTTCGCCCGTGCCCAGCCACGCTTTCGAGATCACCCCCTGGCGGACCCAGCGCTTCAGCATCACGTCGTGGAGCCGGGTGCGCACCATCCCCGCGTAGAGCGCCAACAGCTGCTCCGCCCGCAGTCCATCCACGACGGCCCGCCGGGCCTCGTCCGCTGTCCACGCGCGTCCGAACGCCTCGACAAGCGCGGGCTCCGCCTCCCAGTTGAGGTACTCCGGTGGATCGAACGCGGGGAACCGTTGCATGGCATCCTGGTCTGCGGGCGTGTGGGTCCGAGGGACCAGACAATACTCCCCTGGCGGTGTCGGGAGCAAGGGAACCGCCGGAGGCATCGTGCGGGCGGCCTTACCGCACCCCGATTCGCTGACTACTGTTCCACACGATGGACGAGACTCCACCACCCCAATCGTCTGCGGCGTCCGACGAGATCCCCGTTCCCGTCGTCACGTTCCTCTCCGGTCGGCGGCGCGGCGAGACGCAGCGTCTCACCGGCGAGTATCTCCGGATTGGGACGTTCCCCGGGGCGGAAGTCCGCCTCGCTACGGACCCGGGCGAGGTCCCGCCCGAAGAATACGGGTTGCTGCGCCAGCAGGGGGGGCTGTACGAGCTGGATGTCGCGCCCGGCAAGGAGATCTTCGTCAACGGCGATCCCGTGGACCGCCGCGTGCTCGCCTCCGGCGATGTACTCGAAATCGGTCGTGGGGGTCCGCTGCTGCGTTTCCGGCTCTTCGGCCCCGCGCGTGGGCCGTACAAGCGCGTGAGCGAAGCGTTGAACGACTGTCTGGACAGCTCCCAGGGGATCGGGGTCGTACGTCGGGCGTCGTTCCTCGCCCGCGCGGTGCCCCGCGAGTTGCTGACGCAGACGTCCTGGCTCGTGCGCGTCGGGGCGTTCGCCACCCTCGCCGTCCTCCTCGTGGCGATCGTCGGCCTGGCGTGGCGCGCGGTGGTGCTGGAGCGGCGCTTGGCCGAGGAACGGGGCCGCGTCTCGGGCCTCGCCGAGCTGTTGGCCGGCCAGGGGGGCGAGAACCCGCGCACCCCAGTCGAGCTGGGGCAGGCGCTCGACGAGGTGCAGGCCACGCTGTCGGAGACGGCCCGCCGGGTCCGCGAGCTCGAGGGCCAGTCGGCGGCCACGCGGCTGGTGATCGCGGCCGCGACGCGCTCCACCGTGTTCATTCAGGGATCGTGGGGGTTCGTCGATCCGCGGACCGGACAGCCGCTGCGCGTCATCGTGGGACCCGACGGCGCACCCGTGCGCGGTCCCGGGGGCGAGCCCCTGGTGACGACGGATACGAGCCAACCGATGCTGGAGGCGCTCTTCACGGGCACGGGCTTCGCCGTCGGCGGACCGGGCTACCTCCTCACCAACCGGCACGTGGCCGAGCCATGGCGTTTCGACGAGGCGGCCATCCGTGTGGCGGCGCAGGGCTGGGCCCCGGTGATGCGACGGCTGGTGGCCTATCTACCCGATCAGGCGGAGCCGCTCACGCTGCAGCTCGTCGCCACGAGCGACAGCGCCGACCTTGCCGTGCTGCGGAGCGCCACGCCCGGGCGCGGATTCCCCGTGCTCCCCCTGTCCGACGACCGGCCGCGGCCGGGCGACGAAGTGGTCGTCCTCGGATACCCGCTCGGCATCCGCGGGCTGATGGTGCGCGCGGACCAGCGCGTGCTCGCCGAGCTGCGACAACGGGACGACCTCGATTTCTGGGCCCTCGGCGCCCGACTCGCCCAGGCAGGCTTGATTTCGCCGCTGGCGAGCCGTGGCATCGTGAGCCAGGTCAGCAGCGACGCCGTCGTGTACGACGCCGAAACGACGGTGGGCGGCAGCGGCGGGCCGGTGCTGTCGGTGAAGGGCGAGGTCCTCGCGGTGAACGCCGCCATCCTGCCGGAATTCGGCGGCTCGAACCTGGGCGTCCCGGCGACTCGCGTCCGCACACTGCTCCAGCAGGCCGAACGACGCTGACCGCATGCGTCCGGCGGCCGGAGGACCCTTCATGGTGGTGCTGATCCGGATGCTGCTCGCCGCGAGCGTGACCGCTCCGGCGACGCTCGCCGCGCAGTGCACCCCCGACGTGCTCGTCGCGTACTACAGCCTCACCGGCCACACGCGACAGCTCGCCGACGCCGTCGCCGCCGGCGCGCGCGAGGCCGGCGGCCGTGTCCACCTGCACTCGGTGGACAGCGTCGCCCTCGACGTACTGCTGGCGGCGGACGCGGTCATCCTCGGCAGCCCCGTCACCAACGCCACCATGGCGCCTGCCGTGCAGGAGTTCATCATGCGCTGGCCCCACGCGTCCGGCGCCATGCGCGACAAGCTCGGCGCCGCCTTCGTGGCGGGGGGAGGCCTCTCGGCCGGCGAGGAGACGGCCCAGCTTGCGATCCTCCAGGCCATGCTCGTGCACGGCATGGTGGTGCTCGGCGGCGCGGATTGGATGAGCGCGTTCGGCGCCTCGGCCGTCACAGACGAGCCACCGTTCGGTCCGACCGGCGCCGTCGCCCCGTCCTTTCTTACGAAGGCGCACGGCCTCGGGGCGCGGGTGGCGCGGGTCGCCGCTCGGTGGCGCTGCGGCGGGTAACGGCGCGGCGGTCAGCGACCGCCCTTCACCACCTCGCCACCCTTCATGACCCAGCCGACCCGCTCCAGCACGCGGATGTCGGTGAGCGGATCGCCAGCCACCGCCACGAGATCGGCGTAGCGGCCCGGGGCCACGCGCCCCACGTGCGCACCCCACCCGAGCAGATCGGCGGCGGCGCTCGTGCCGGCCACGATCGCCTGCATCGGTGTCAGCCCGGCCCATTCGACCAGCAGCGTGAACTCGTGGCCGTTGGTCCCGTGCGGAAACACCCCGGCATCTGTCCCGAGGGCGATCCGGACACCGGCCGCCGCTGCACGCCGGATGGACGAGCGCATCAGAGGGGCGATCGTGAGCGCCTTGTCCGCCCGTTCGCCCGTGAGGGTGCCGTTTTGTGCCAGCCGCTCCACTGCCTCGGCCGCCATCAGCGTCGGCACCAGATACGTGCCGCGCTCGCGCAGGAGCCGGATGGCGTCGTCGTCGAGGATCGACCCATGTTCGATGGAACTGACACCGGCGGCCACCGCCGCCTTGATGCCCGCGGTGCCGTGGGCGTGAGCCGCCACCCGCCGCTCCATCAGGTGCGCGACCTCGACCGCGGCGCGCAGCTCGTCCGCCATGTACTGCTGGACGCCCACCGAGTCGCCTTCCGACAGCACGCCCCCGGTGGCGCAGATCTTGATCAGGTCGGCGCCGTGCTTCACCTGATACCGAATCGCGGCGCGAATGGCGTCCGGCCCGTCGGCGATGCCCCGGCCGACCCCCGGTTCGGCCCCGAAGACGCCCGGCACGTACCCGTTGGTGAAATCGCAGTGTCCGCCGGTGATGCCGAGCGGATGCGCCGCCACCTGCATGCGCGGCCCCGGCACGTCGCCGCGCATGATGGCGTCCCGCAGCGCCACGTCGGCGAACCCGCCCGCGCCGACGTTGCGCACGGTCGTGAACCCGGCTTCGAGGGTGCGGCGCGCATGCCCCACGCCGCGGAGGGCCGCCTCGGCCGGGGTCTCCCGAGTCAGCGCGTTGTCCCACCCGGGCTCGCCCAGGACGTGGCCCACCAGGTGCACGTGCGCGTCCACGAATCCCGGTAACACGGTCAGCTGGGAGAGGTCGATTTCCCGCGCGCCCACCGGCACGGCGACGTCGGACCCGACAGCCGTGATCCGCCCGCCGTCGATCAGGATGACGACGTTCCGCCGCGGTGGCGCGCCCGAGCCGTCGACCAGGCGGCCAGCCCGGACGGCCACGCCCTGGGCGGGGAGGGCGAGCGGAAGGGTGGCAAGCACGGCGGCACTGAGCACCACGCGTCGCACGGCAGCCTCCGGTGGCGAAGGTGTGGGCAGTGGGGTCGGGCGCCCGGCGCCCGACGAGCGCACGCTATTTCAACAGGATCGCGAGTCTGGCCGCCAACGTCGCATCGCCCGCCGACTGCAGCAGCGCCCGCCCAAACTCCAGCGCCGTGCCGAAGCGATCGTCCGGCTCCGCGGCCATCGACCGCATGAGCGTCGCCTCGAGCGGCGCGGGGAACTCGGGCTGGTACTGCCGCAGGGTGGCTGGCTTCCCGCGCAGCCGCGCGATCATCATCTCCTGCGCGCTGCGGCCGGCAAAGGGCAGCTTCCCGGTGAACATCTCGAACGCGACGACGCCGAGCGCGTAGATGTCGCTTCGGGCATCGAGCTCCTTCCCGCGAATCTGTTCCGGGCTCATGAACTCCGGCGTGCCGAGGATGATGCCCGTCGCCGTGAGTTTGGCGATCGAGGGATCCGCCCGATTCTCCTTCGCGAGCCCGAAATCCATGACGACCGCCTTGTCGGTGCCGTCGCCGGCTGGCACCAGCATCACGTTTTCCGGCTTCAGGTCGCGATGGATGATGTGCATCTGGTGGGCGTGCTGGAGACCGGAGCAGATCTGCACCAACCACTCCACGCCCATCCCCACCGCCATGGGGCCGACCTTGGCTTCACGGTCCGACAGCAGCTCGCCCCGCAGGTAAGGCATCACCAGGTAGATGAGGCCGTCTTCGGTTTCGCCCAACCGCATGATCTTGCACACGTGGGGGTGCTCCAGCCGCATGGCGAGCCCCGCCTCCCGCCGCAGGCGTTGCACGGAGCTCTGGTCGGCCGACAGCTTGGGCGAGAGAATCTTGATCGCCACGGTCTCGCCGCGCGTCAGATCCTTGGCCTCGTACACGTAAGACATGCCGCCTTCGCCGAGGCGCCGCAGGACCTCGTAGCGATTGTCGATCCGCTGGCTGGAGAGTGTGAAACGATCCGGCGCCGGCGGCTTGTAGGCTTTGCGGACCGTGGTGCCGGACGTGCCGGCGACCGCCACGTCCACCAACGGGCTGCCATCCTTCGGACAGAAGCGGGCATCGCCGGTGAAGACCGATCCGCATTTCGTGCAGCGGCGCTGGCTCATGTTCGCACCTGATTGCGTCCGGCGTTCTTGGCCGCGTACATCGCCACGTCGGCCCGGGCGATCAGCCCCTCCACCGTGTCCGCCCCCGACTCGGGCATCGCGGACACGCCAAGCGAGGCCGTAACGTACAACGGATCGCCTGCCTCCGCGAAGTCGTGCTCGGCGATGCGCTCACGCAAACGCTCGGCGAACACGACCGCCCCGTCGAACGTCGTCTCGGGCAGGCCGAGCACGAACTCGTCGCCCCCGTACCGTCCCACGATGTCCACCGCGCGCGCTTCCTTGCGGAGCAGCTCGCCAACTCCGCGGAGCACCGTGTCGCCGGCGGCGTGCCCTCGTCCATCGTTGACGTCCTTGAAGTTGTCGAGATCGACAAGCAGCACCGCCAGCGTCTGCCCGTAGCGCTTCACCCGTTCCAACTCGCTCTCCATGCGCTCGAACAGCCCGCGCCGATTGGCGCAGCCCGTGAGCGCATCCGTCTGCGCCATCTCCAGATAGCGCTCGCGGTCCGTGATCGCCGACTCGAGGTCGTACGCCCGGTCGATGGCGGTCACGGCCGCGCCGATCACCGTGCTGGCAAAGTCGACGTCCTCAGGCGAAAGCGGTTTGTCCTCCTGCGTGGCACGCAGGAAGAAGACGCCGCGCTGCTCCTTCCGCAGCGAGAAGGGCAGGGCGATGGCCGACCGGGTGACGACCTGAATTCCCGCCGCCGTCCACTCTTTCCGGACCTGGTCGTACAGGGGATCGGTGGTGACGTCCTGCACGAGCACCGGCTCCCCGCGCTCGAGCGCCCGGCGGACCTCGGGGTACTTCCGCAGCTCGATCTGCAAGTTCCGCAAGTGGGGGTTCTCGAAGGCCGCCACGACCAGGCCGAACCGGTCGCCCGCATGGGCGAGCACCATCGAGCAGCGGGCGAGCCCCAGGACGCGGGCCACGCGTCGGGCCAAGACGTGATAGATGTCGTCGGGCTTGAGCGTGTCCGTGATCTCGTGGAGGATGTCGAGCATCTCGGCCCGGACCCGGGCTTCGGCGGTGCTCGCCCGGGCTTCCTCGGCGAGGCGCCGGGCGTCGGCCCGGGCGGCCCGCAGCGTCTGGCCCTGGCGCAGGCGGGCATCCACGCGGGCGACGAGCTCGCGGACCCGGAACGGCTTGGCGATGAAGTCGTCCGCGCCGAGCCCGAGGGCCTGGGCCGTCGCCTCCTCGGGGGGCATCGACGAGATCATCAGGACCGGAAGCGACTCCCACGCGGGATCGGAGCGGATCGTCTCGAGCAGCTGGAGCCCGTCCACCTTGGGCATCATGATGTCGAGCAGGAGCAGGTCCGGCCGCTCGGTCCGCAGCACGTCGATCAGCCCCTCGCCCCCCTCCACCGGCACGACGTGGTGGCCCCGATCCCGGAGGATGTAGAGGATCGTCTTGAGCAGGGTCGGGTCGTCGTCCGCGACGACGATCTTGGTGCGGTCGGCCGGCGGCGTGGTCACCCGCTCGTCCTTGCGGCGAGGGCCTCGACGGCCGCCGGATCGACGTTGCCGCCGCTCACGACGAGCACCGTGGGTCCCGTGGGCCGGAACGCGCCGGCGCGGAGCGCCGCCGTGGTCGCGGCGCCGGACGGCTCGACGAGGAGCCTCAGCGTCCGGTGCAACCAGACCGTCGCGTCGGCGATGGCCTCCTCCGTCACGGTCACCGCGTCGACGCGATCCCGCACGTGCGCGAAGGTCAGCGTGCCCACGGCCACCGGCAGGAGACCGTCGGCAATGCTGTGCGTCCGCTCGAGCCGGACGACGCGGCCGGCCCGGAGCGCGGCGTGCATGGCGGCCGCACCCTCGGGTTCGACGGCGGTGACGCGGGTCGCCGGTCGCAGGGTCGCCAGCGCCGTCGTGATGCCGGCAAGCAGCCCGCCGCCGCCGACCGGCACGGCGACGTGCGTCACGTCCGGCAGGTCTTCCACGATCTCGAGCCCCACCGTGCCCTGCCCCGCGATCACGTCGGGGTGATCGAACGGGGGCACGACTTGCAGTCCCTCGCTGGCGATCAGCGCCTCGGCTTTGGCCCGGCGGTCTTCGGACGTGGTGCCGGCGAACACCACCTCCCCGCCCCACTGCTTCACACCCGCCACCTTCGTGGAGGGCGCCGTCTCCGGCATCACGATCACGGCCCGTAGCCCCAGGCGCCGGGCGGCATACGCCACGGCCTGCCCGTGGTTGCCGCTGGAATAGGTGATGACACCGCGCCGGCGGGCGGCGGCCGGCAACCGACGGACGGCCGTCCACGCGCCCCGCAGCTTGAAGGCCCCGGTGGGCTGGCGGTTCTCGAGCTTGAGGAAAACCGGGACGCCCGCCGCCTGACGCAGGGCATCGATGGGGAGGAGGGGGGTCCGCTCGGCGACCCCCACGAGGCCCGCAGCGGCCTCGCGAATCGCGTCAAGCGTCACGAGGCCGCCCGCGGCCGTGGTTCCGGACGTCACAGTGCCGCGAATCTACCGGCCGGACGGCACGCCCGCTACACGTCCATCTCGCGCTGGTCGCGACCCTCGGAGACGATCTCGGCCGCGCCGTTGTCCTCCTCGCCGTTGCCGTTCTCGTCCTCCTTCACGACGCGCGCAACGTCGATGAGCGAATCCCCCGAGTCGAGGTTCATCACCCGGACGCCCTGCGTGTTCCGCCCGATCACGCGGATGCCATCGACCGGGACTCGGATGATCACGCCGTGCCGGGTGATCAGCATCAGCTCGTCGTCGGGCAGGACCTCCTTCAGCGCGACGATGTCCCCGGTCTTGTCGGTGCGCTTGAGGGTGATGATCCCTTTGCCGCCGCGCCGCTGGACCCGGTATTCGGACAGCTCCGACCGTTTGCCGAGACCCTTCTCGGTCACCACCAAGAGCGTGGCGTCACGCCGAATCACGACCATCCCGATCACCAGGTCGTCCTGCTCCAGAGTGATACCCCGCACCCCGGTCGTGGCCCGGCCCATGTCACGGACGTCGTTCTCGTGGAACCGGATGCTCATGCCGTGGCGCGTGGCGAGGACGACGTCGTTGGAGCCATCCGTGATCTGGACGTCGATCAACTCGTCGCCGCTGTCGATGTTGATCGCGTTGATGCCCGACGAGCGCGGGTTCCCGTACGCGGACAGCACCGTCTTCTTCACCGTGCCCTTGGCCGTGGCGAACACGAGGTAGTGCTGGTCGTCGAACTGCCGCACCGCCACGAAGGCGGCGATCCGTTCCCCGGCCGTGATCTGGATCAGATTGATGATCGGCTTGCCGCGCGCGGCCCGGCCGCCCTGCGGAATGTCGTACACCTTGAGCCAGTACACCTGTCCGGCCTGGGTGAAGAACAGCACGTAGTCATGCGTGGACGCGACGAAGAGATGCTCCACCCAGTCGTCGTCCTTCGTGCCCATGCCCGCCAGTCCACGGCCGCCGCGCCGCTGCCGCCGGTACGTGCTCACCGGGATGCGCTTGATGTAGCCGCTGTGCGAGATCGTGATCACCATGTCCTCTTCGGCGATCAGGTCCTCGATGGTGAACTCGCCCGTGTCGGACACGATCTCGGTGCGCCGCGCGTCACCGTACTTGGACTCGAGATCCGCCATCTCCTCCTTGAGGATCTCCATCCGCTGGTCGCGCGACGCGAGAATGGCCTTCAGCTGCTTGATGAGGGCGCGAACCTCCTTGACCTCGGCGTCGAGTTTCTCGCGCTCGAGTCCGGTGAGCCGCGCGAGGCGCATGTCGAGGATCGCCTTGCTCTGCCGCTCGGAGAGCCCGAACCGCTCGCGCAGGGCTGCGTCCGCCGCTTCGACATCCGGCGCACCGCGGATGAGTTTGATCACCTCGTCGATGTGGTCGACGGCGATCTTCAGCCCCTCGAGAATGTGCTCCCGCGCCTGAGCCTGCTCGAGATCGTGCTCCGTGCGCCGCACGATGACCGTATGGCGGTGCGCGACGAAGTGCTCGAGCATCTCCTTCAGCCCCATCACCTTCGGCACGCCCCCGGCGAGCGCGAGCATGATGGCGCCGAACGTCGTCTGCATCTGGGTGTGCTTGTACAGCTGGTTCAGCACCACATCGGCGTTGGCATCACGCTTCAGCTCGATCACCACCCGCATGCCGTCGCGATCGGACTCGTCCCGCAGATCGGAGATGCCGTCGATCCGCTTGTTCCGGACCTGGAACGCGATCTGCTCGATCAGGCGCGCCTTGTTCACCTGGTACGGGATCTCCGTGACGACGATCTGCTGCCGGCCCGAGGACTCGCGCTCCTCGATCTGCGCCCGCGCACGCATCACGATGCGTCCCCGGCCCGTCTCGTAGCATTCCTTGATGCCGCCACGGCCGAAGATGAACCCGCCGGTGGGGAAGTCCGGACCCTTGACGAGCCTGCGCAGGTCCTTGAGGTCGCAGTCCGGGTTGTCCACCAGGTGGCGGACCGCCGAGGCGATTTCCTTGAGGTTGTGCGGCGGGATGTTGGTCGCCATGCCGACCGCGATGCCCGACGCCCCATTGACGAGCAGGTTGGGGAATCGCGACGGGAGAACGGTCGGCTCCTCGAGCCGGTCGTCGAAGTTGGGCGCGAATTCGACGGTGCGCTTGTCGAGATCCGCCAGCATCTCGATCGCGATGGGCGTCAACCGGGCCTCGGTGTAGCGATAGGCCGCCGCGGAATCCCCGTCCACCGACCCGAAGTTCCCTTGCCCGTCCACCAGCGGATAACGCAGCGAGAAATCCTGCACCATGCGCACGAGCGAGTCGTACACCGCCGTGTCCCCGTGGGGATGGAACTTGCCCAGCACCTCGCCCACGACCGTCGCCGACTTCTTGTACGGCCGGCCCGGCGTGAGGCCGAGCTCGTTCATCGCGTGGAGAATCCGACGGTGCACGGGCTTGAGCCCGTCGCGCACGTCGGGAAGGGCGCGCGACACGATCACGCTCATCGAGTAGTCGATGAAGCTCTCCTTCATCTCGTCTTCGATGAGGCGGGGGAGGATGCGTTCGCGCTGGTTCGGAGCGGTCATGGACGTCCCTTGGCATACGGAAAAAGGGGGCCGGCGGACCCCCTGACGGAGTCCACCAAAGATAGCCGGATCTCAGCCCATTTTCAATGGGCGAGGTGATGCGTAAGTCATTGTGCGAATTGATATTATGCTACGGCTGGGGAGCCGTGCCTCGGCGGCCGGCGGACCCGCACGGCGCACCTGCCACCGCGGCCCTTGCGCGCGTCGCCCGCCGGCACCACCCTGGGCACTCCCCCACGCCGGGATCCGTCATGCGCGTCCAACCCGTGGTCGTTCTGCCGCTGCTCCTCACTGCGTGCGCGCTGCAGGCCCCAAGGCCCGTGGCCGACCCAACCCCGGAGATCGAGGCGCTCCTCGAGGCGTCCGCACGCGCCTGGAACGCAGGGGACCTGGAGGGTTTCCTGATCACCTATGCGCGGGACTCTGCGACGACGTTCCTCACGAGCGGCGGTCTGACGCACGGGTACGACGCGATTCGGGCGCGCTACGCGCCCCGCTTCGAGCCGGGCGCGACGCGCGATTCACTGCGGTTTGCGGATATCCACGTCCGGTCGCTCGGCCCCACCCACGCGCTCGTGACTGCCCGCTACGTGTTGCGTCGTGGCGATGCCGTCACGGCCGACGGTCCGTTCACGGTAGTGCTCGAACGGCGAACGGAAGGGTGGCGCATGATTCACGATCACACGTCGTAAAGGCGGCTGAGGAGGGAACGACGGTACGGGGGACACTCCGGTCCGCCGCTCGGGGTTCCCGGACCGTCACCGCCGGCGTGCGGGGGACGCCACGCGCACCCCGAGACTCAACCTGGCGCTGGCGGGCCACGGCACCGGTGCCCAGCGCTCGTGCGAGGCGATGAGACCAATCGCCGTCCCCAGCGCCACTGGGGGAAGCCCGAGGAGGAGACCCACCTTGGCGACCTCGTCCGCCCCGCACCGCGTGTCCGGGTCGCTGCAGAACGCTGCCAGGAACAGCCCCGTCGCCGCACCGCCGACGATGGCCCCGATGAGTGCCCCGCGGGCCACGTGCGAGCGCCGACCGAGGCTCACCTCCAGTCGGCGTACGCCCGAGCGCGGGGCGATGACCGGATCCGCGCCGGCGCGCGGTGCGAGCCACAGGGTGTCACGGGTCACCCGGGCGAGCGTCCCGATGCGGCGCGGCGCCTCGTCGTCCGTGGGGGTGATCCGGACGCGGGTTCCGGGCCCAACCTGGGGCCGTTCCTGCGCCGTGAGTCCCGCCGAGACCGGCGCGACGAGCAGGAGTGTGGCGAGCACCCGTGGCCCCATGCTACGCCCCCGTCGGGGCGAGCCCGTCCGGCGTGACGTCGCTGCCGGGCTGCTCCACGGCAACGACCCCGCCCTCCGCTCGCCGCTTCTCGGGCCCCCGTTCCAGCAGCATGTACAGCGTCGGGGTCACCGTCAGCACGAACAGCGTCGAGCTCGCGAGGCCGCCGATCAGCGCGAGGCCCAAGGCGTTCCAGATGTTCGCATCCGCGGATTCGCTGAACAGCACGAGCGGCAGCAGCCCGAAGATGGTGGTGAAGCTCGTCATGAGGATGGGACGCACCCGCTCGAGCGTGCCGCGGACCACCGCCTCGCGCAGCCCGAGCCCGTACGTGCGGCGCAGCAGGTTCACGTGATCCACCAGGAGGATGGCATTGTTGACCACGATGCCGCCCATCATGATCACGCCGATGTACGCCTCCCGGGTGAAGCTCGCGTCCATGAAGTAGAAGATCAGGAACACGCCCACGAGCGCCATGGGCACCGTGAGCAGCACGCAGAAGGGCTGGCGCACCGACTCGAACAGCGCGGCGGTGACCATGAAGATCAGGATGAGCGACACGGCCAGCACCTCGTAGATCTGCTTCTGCTCCTCGCTCGACCAGCGCCACTCCTGCTCCCCCTCGATGCTGTAGCCTTCCGGGAGCCGCGTGTTGGCGATGACGGCGTCGCGCACGCGGTCGCCGAGCTTGGTCGGGCCGCGAAACTCGTAGCTCACGTAGCGCTGGTACTGCTGGTTCTCACGCTCGATCCGGTTCAGCACCTCGCGTTCGCCCACTGCCGCCACGTCGCCCAGACGCACACCCTGGCCCGCCGGGGTCTGGAGCAGGACCTCCGGCAACTCGATCACGTCCACCTGCTCGTTGTCGGCGAGCTTGACGTCGAACCGCAGCTCGTCGCCGGCGACGCGGATGAAACCCCGGCGCACGGTCCCCTGCACGGCTGCCGCCACCTGATACACGACGTCCTGCGCCGTGAGTCCGTGCAGGCCGAGCCGCTCTCGGTCCAGCGATAGCACGAACTCGCTCGCCTTGTCGCGCGTATACCACCCGCCGGCCGAATTGATGTCCACGTCCCGAATGCGGGAGAAGCGGCGCAGCCGTCGGCCGAGATCGTCGGCAATCTGCCGCACCGTTTCGTAGTTATAGCCCAGCACCTTGATCGAGTAGTTGGGTGGCGTCGAGCCGCCCCCGTAGAACGACGGGCCGTAGCCGAACACGCGCACCTCCGCCCCGCCGAACTGATAGCTGTACGCCAGCATCTGTTCCTTGATGGTGACCGGCACCTGCGTCTGTTCGAGCGAGTCGGGGAACGTGACCGTGATGTTCGCGAACTGCGGCAGCACGCGCGTCGTGAACCGTTCGATTTCCGGCATCCCCCGGAGCTTGGCCTCGAAGAACCGCGCGAGCTCGTCGGTCCGATCCAGCTCCTCGCCCCGCGGCAACTGAATCCGAATGTTGATGAACGTCTGCTGTCCCCACCACGCGCGCCACAGTACCCCGCGCGTGACGTACTTGTCGAACACGCGATAGGACCCGCCCAGGCACGCGAGCGCGATGACGATCGCGAGCCATGGCCAGCGGAGCGTGAACCCGAGCAGACCGGCGTACACGCGGACGTAGAGCGGGGACCGGGGCTCCGAGCGCGGCGCCGGCTGCGCGCCGGGCGACGCGCCGTCCAGCCCGCCAGCATTGCGCGGGGACTGCGCCCCGCTCCCTGCCCCCCCGAGGATCTTCGCCGCCAGTGCCGGAATGAACGTGAACGCCACGAACAGGCTGGCCACCAGGCTCATCCCGACCACGATCGCGAGCGGGATGTAGTAGTCCCGCAGCTCCCCCTGGAGATAGACGAACGGGACGAACACGATCACGGTCGTGAGGGTCGCAGCCAGGATGGCGAGCATCACTTCCTTGGCGCCGCGCTCCGCGGCGACCGCGGCCGTCGCCCGTTCTTCGGCCGTCCCGCGTCTCCGCTTCCGATAGATGTTCTCCAGCACCACAATGGCGTTGTCCACGATCAGCCCGAACCCCATGGCGAGTCCCATGAGGGTGAGCACGTTCAGGCTGAGACCGCCGAAGTAGATCAGGTTGAGCGCGATCAGGATGGAGAATGCGATCGTGGCAAACACGATGCCCGCCGACCGGAACGACCGCAGGAACACGAGCAGGACCACGAAGACGACGGCCGCGGCAATCAGCGCGCGGATCCGGAGGTCGGTGAGGGCCGTGCGGATCGCCTCGCTCTCGTCGTCGTCGAGGAGCAGGCGGACGCCAACCGGATGGACGGTCTCGAGCTGGTCGAGGCGCCGCTTGACGCCATCCGCCACCGCGACCGTGTTGACCCCCGTCTCCTTGTGGATCTGGAACGCGACCGCCGGCTGCCCGTCGATCCGGTAGAGGCTGCGCGGTTCTTCATACGTGTCGTGGACGGTGGCCACGTCGCTCACCCGCACCATCCGGCCACGATCAGTGAGCAGCGCGGTCCGGCGGATTTCGTCGGGCGACTCGGTGCGCTGGCGGATCGCGAGCGTGCGCTGCACCCCGTCGACTTCCACGACCCCCGCTTCGACCACCGTTTCCAGCTCGAGGATCCGCTGCCACACGACCTGCGGGGAAAGACCGAGGGCCCGGGTCTTCGCGTCGTCGAGCACGATCTCGAGCACGCGATCGCGCCCTCCGTAGACTTCCACGCCGGCCACGCCGTCGAGCTGCAGCAGCTCGGGCAGCAACTGGTCGTCCACGTGGACGCGGAGCGCTTCGAGGGTATACGGGCCGGTGAGCGTGTAGCGCAGGAAGGGGCGGGACTGCTCGCGGAACTCCTCGGGCACGTACGGCTCGATTCGCGGCCCGAGCACGCCTTCAGGCAGCTCGTCTTCGACGGCGGCAAGCCGCTCCGACAGCTCGAGGCGCGCGAACTCCATGTCCGTCCCGCGGGCGAACTTCACGGTGACCTGGGCGCGCGCCTGCCCGTACTGCTCGCTCGAGATGGACGAGATTTCCTCGACGCCGTGCACCTGCTGCACCGCAGCCTCGAGCGGCGCGGTGACGAACGCCTCCATGGCTTCCGGCGAGGCGCGGCTCCAGTCAGCACTCACCGACAGCTGGGGCAATTCGGTGTCTGGCAGGAGCTCGATCGGGATGTTGCGCCAGGCCGCAATCCCCAGCAACGCCACGCCCAGGTAGACCATCGAGACCGCCACCGGGCGGCGGATGGAGAGACGGATCATCACCGCCCCCGTGCCAGCCGGTACAGCCGCACGTACTGCACGCCCAGCTCGTCTGCCCACGTGCCCAACACGTAGTCGCGGCCGATTTCGAGCACGCGGACCGCGGGGGGCGTCTCGACGGTGCCCTGCAGCAGGCCGTCCGGCGCGAAGACCGCCCACCGGCGGACCGAATCCGCCGGCGTGAAGACATCGAGCACCCAGAGGTTGCCGTCCGGATCCGTCTGGAGATCAGCGAACGCCGGCAGGGTCGACGGGATCGGCATGTCCTGGAACATCCGCTCCTGGCGGCGCCGCCAGTTCTCGTCGGCGTCCTCGAGCCGGTCCGCCTTGACGCGTTCCACGTCGTCCGGCGTCACCGGCCGGGGCGGGCGAGTCGCGCGGACGATCGTGGTGAGCACACCCGTCGAGTCACGCCGCTCGATCTCGTATCGGTCGGTCGCCCCGACCCAGAATCCGGTCGGCGTCACGGCGGACAGCGTCGTGCGGCCGAAGGGCAGACTCGAGGCCCACACCGAGTTGCGATCGCCCTGTACATAGTACTCCCACGACGGCCAGCGCCCGATGCTGTCGAGCAGGCGCCCATCCGGGCCGAACCGGAGGAACGGCGCCGTGTCGCGCACGACGCCGGATATTTCCCCGGGCCCGAAGACGAACCCGCGCGTGGCGAGCACCGTGCCGCTGCCGAACACGCCCACGACGCTCGGGAATCCTCCAGCGAACTCGATCGCCACCGAGCGCACGAATCCGCGGTCCGGCGCGAACACCGAGAGGCGCCGGAGATTCCAGTCATAGGTGACCAGGGTGTCACCCGCGACGACGCGCACCAGACCCAGCCCCTCGAACTCCCCCGGCCCCCCGCCCTTCCGACCCAGGCTCGACAGGTGCCGCCCATCGGGAGCGAACACCCGCAACTCCTGCGTGCCGCCGTTGGCCACCACGATCCGGCCGTCGGCGAGCCGCGTGACGCTCTGCAGGCGGTCGAACTGATACGCCTCGTCGCCCTCGAGCGCCCCGATGGCGACGAGCGGCGCGGCGGCCACGGTCCAGTTCATCGACGGTGGCGCCCACGTGGCGTACTCCACGATCCGCACGCCGGCCGAGTCGCGGATCGCCGCGGTCGGCGCGGCGGCGCGATCGCCGCAGGCGGCGGCGAGGCCAAGCGTCACCAGAAGCGCCGGGGTCCGACGTCGCGTCGCGGTCCGCCTCATGATTTCTCCGCGGGTTCGAGCGTGGCCAGGCCGAACGTCGCGCGCAGCTTGCCGCGGACGTCCTCGATCACATCATACGCCACCGGGACCACGATCAGCGTCAGCGCCGTGGAGCTCAGCAGCCCGCCGATGACGGCGAGCGCGAGCGGCGCTCGCAGGTCCGCGCCACGCCCGATGCCAAGCGCCAGGGGAAGCAGGCCGAGCACGGTCGTGACGGTCGTCATGACGATGGGTCGCAGCCGCAGCCGGCCGGCTTCGAGAATCGCCGCCCGGAGTGCCCGGCCCTGCACCCGGAGTTGGTTGATGAAGTCCACCTTGATGATGGCGTCGTTCACGACGATGCCCACCAGGATGACCACCCCGATCAGGCTCATCGTGTTGAGGCCCGCACGCCCGAGAAACAGGGCGAGCGAGGCCCCCACCGTGGCGAGGGGGACGGCCAGCAGGATGGTGAACGGGTGGACGAACGACTCGAACTGCGCCGCCAGGATCATGTACACCAGCAGCATTGCGAGCCCGAGGGCAAACGCGAGATCGCGGAAACTCCGCGCGCGTTCTTCGTTGGCGCCCCCGATCTCGTATCGCACGCCGCGCGGCGGCGGCAACTCGGCGAGGACGGCGCGCGCGTCCGCGACGGCAGCGTCGAGCCCGCCGCGGGCGACATCGGCGAAGATCTCGACCACCCGCCCCTGGTCGCGGCGTCGGACCTCCGCCGGTCCGAGCTGCTCCTGGGTCTCGATCAGATCCCGCAGTGGGATCCCGTCGATCTGGAGCGTGCGCAGCGTCTCCAGCGAGCGGCGCTCCGCTTCGGGGAGCCGGACGACCACGGGGACCTTCTCGTCGAAATCCACATACTCCGTCGCCATGGCCCCGCGCATGTACTGCTCGACGGTCCGCGCGATGAGGCGCGGCTCGATGCCATACGCCGCGGCGCGATCACGCGCGATCTGCACCCGGATCTCCGGCTGCCCCTCCTCCGACCGCAGCCGCACGTTCGCGAGCCGATCGGCACGCGCCAACCGCTGCTCCGCCTGGCGGGCGTACGTCCACAGCTGATCCAGATCGTCGCCCCGGATCCGGACCGAGAGATCCGCATCCTCCCCGCCGAGCAGCCGGCCCAGCGCCGTGGCCGTGCCCGTCTCCACGGCGACGGCATCGGGCGGAAAGGCCGCGAGTCGCGGACGGAGCCGGCTGACGGCATCGGCAGTGGAGGCGCCCGTTCGCAACCGCACTTCCACGCGCGCCGTGTTCAGTCCGCTTTCCTCTTCCTCGACCCCTGCCACCGCCCCCTGACGGCCCACGCGGGTGAAGACCGCCGCCACGGCGTCATCGCCGCGCACCATCTCCTCGATCCGCACGGCCGCCCGCGTCGTTTCCTCCAGCGGCGTGCCTCGTGGCAGTTCGAGCGCAACGGCAAACTCCCCTTGGTCCACGTCCGGCAGCACGTCCCGCTGCAGGCTGGCACCGAGCACCAGGCCCAGGACGAACAGGGTACCGGCCACGAAGAGCACGCGCCCGCGATGGGCGAGCGCGCCCTCGAGGATACCGTGGTACCAGTCGGCAAAGCGCGCGAAGCGGCGGTCGAAGGCGCGGAACGTCGGGCCGAACAGCCGCGCGATGGCCCGGCCCAAGCCGCCGGCCACGGCACCGCCGGCGCGCTGCACGATCCCCGGTCGACCCGCGGGCGTCACGCCCCATCGGGCCGCCATGGTCGGCAGCAGGGTAATGGCGACGGCGAGACTCGCGAGCAGGGCGAACGCCACGGCAAACGACAGGTCGCCAAACAACTCGCCGGCGACCCCGCGCACGTAGACGATGGGGCCGAACACGGCGATGGTCGTCAACGTCGAGGCCAGGATCGCGCCCTGTACCTCTTCGGCACCCCGGGCGGCGGCTTCGAGCGGCGTAGCCCCGAGCTCCCGATGCCGGAACACGTTCTCGAGCACCACGATCGAGTTGTCCACCAGCATGCCGACGCCGAGCGCGAGCCCGCCGAGGCTCATGATGTTGAGGGACACGTCGGCCACGTCGAGCAGGGCGAACGTCGCGACCACCGAGATGGGGATCGCGAGCGCGATAGCGACGGGATAGCGTGCGTCGTGCAGGAACAGGAACAGGACCAGGAACGCGAGCACGCCCCCCAGCACGAGGGCCTGGACCACGTTGCTGATGGCGTCGCTGATGAACCCCGCCTGTGCGGTGGCCACCTCGATGCGCGTCTCGGGGTACTGCGCGCGCAGCTGGTCGAGTACTCGCTCGACCTCCTCGGAGGCCTTCACCGTATTGGCGCCCGCGTCCTTGAACAGCAGCAGGCCCACCGACTCCTGGGCGTTGTACCGGGCCAGCGACTCGCGTTCCTTGAACCCATCGTCGATCGCCGCGACGTCGCGCAGCAGCACGAGATCGCTGCCCGCGCCGCTCGCGCGCCGGCCGACGGGTACGCTTCCGATCTCCTCGACGGCCTGGAATTCGCCCAAGGTGCGGAGCGCGTAACGGTAGCGTCCCCGCCGGATGGTGCCACCCGGGGCGCTCTGATTGGCGGCGTCGAGCGCGCGAGCCACGTCGTCGACCGTGAGTCCGTAGGTCTCGAGCAGCCGCGCGTCCACCTCGACATGGATCTCCCGTTCCAGCCCGCCAGCGAGCGCCGCCTCCGCGATGCCGTCGATCTGCTCCAGCCGTCGTTTGAACACCGACTCGCTCAGGTCTTTGAGCGCCGCGAGGTCGCCGCCGGCCCCCGAGACGGACACGGCCATGATCGGGTCGGCATCGGGATCGGTGCGCAGCACGACTGGACGGGTCGCGAGTTCCGGTAGCTCATCACGGATGTTGTCGAGCTGCTCACGCACGTTCAGGACGGCGAAGTCCATGTCCGTGCCCCATGCGAACCGGAGGGTCACGAGCGACACCCCTTCGCGCGACACGCTCTCCACCCGCTCCACCCCGGTGACCCGGCCGGCCGCGCGCTCGATGGGTTCCGAGACGAAGCGCTCGACCTCGGTGGGGCCGACGTCGGGGTAGCGGGTGTAAACCACCAGCCGGGGATACGCGATCGACGGCAGCAGGTCGATCGGGAGACGCACGAAGGAGATACCCCCGACGAACACCACAGCGGCCACGAGCATGGCAACCGCCACCGGCCGTCCCACGGAGAGGCGCGGGATGGACATCTACGCCCGGCCCCCGTTCCTCCCCTTGCGGTGGTTGGGCGGTTGGGCGGTCTGGCGGTCTGGCAGGACCGCCGTAAGAACCGCCCAACGGTCCGAGCGCTCAACCGATCTCATCGCCCCACCTCCCGCCCAAGGCGCTCCTCGAGGGTCACCGTCGCCGCGATGAACCCGTAGCGGGCGGTGATCAGTTGCCGCTCCTCCTGGGCCGCGCGGTCGATGAGGAGCTGGAGGTTCGCGAACGTGATGGCGCCGATGGCGTATCGCTCCCGGGCGAGCTCGAGCCGTTGATTGCTCAGGTCGGAGGCCCGTTCCGCCAGCGCCAGGGCCCGGCGGGCATTCTGCACGTCGATCAGGGCGGCCCGGGCGTCCCGCTCCACCTGCAGCCGCCCGGCGCGCAGCGACTCCTCCGCGTTGCGCGCGTCGGCGTCCGCCTGCGCGACCCGCGCCGAGGTCCGGAAACCGGTGAACAGCGGGTAGCTGAGACTCAGGTTGAACCGGAAGGTGCGGTTCTTGGGCGCGAAGTCGAACAGCGCCTCGTAGCTCGCCAGATTCGTCGACCGACTGTAGCTAACCCCGACCTGGATGGAGGGCCACCGGCTGCCGCGGGCGGCGGACGCGCGCAGGTGCGCGGCATCGGCAGCCGCGTCGAGCTGCCGCAGCCGCGGGTGCGCTGCGAGCGCGTCGGCGACCAGCGAATCCACCTGCAGCACCGAGGGGTCCCACACGGGCGGCAGCTCACCCACCGCCACGAACGCGATCGGCTCGGTGATCCCGAGGTACTCCCGTAACCCCAGAATTGACTTGGCAGCGTCGCCGCGCGCGCGATCGAGCTGCAGCTCCGCGCCCGCCACGTCGGCTTCGGCACCGAGCACGTCTTCCTGGGTGGCGCTGGCCACGCGGAACAGGCGTTGCGTGTTGTCGCGTTGCTCCCGCGCGGACGCGAGCAGCCGTTCCTCGAGCGCGATCAGCTGCTCGGACCGGAGGGCGTCGTAGAACCGCCGCGTCGTCTCCGCATCCAGCCGATCCCGCGTCGACCACCGTACCGCCTCCGCCGCGTCCCGACTGGCCCGGGCCGCCCGGAGCGAGCTCAAGTTGGCGAGCCCATCGAACACCGTCAGGCTGGTCGAGACACTCTGGCTAGAGCTGCTGCCCTTGAAATCGATGGCTTGCGGCAGCTCGACCGGTCTGCCGAAATCGTCTTGCCCCGTCACGGTCCGGGAATCGGACCCGAAGAACGACATGTCGACCGACGCGGTCGGCAGGAACGCCCCCCACCCTGCCCGCACCTGCGCCCCCTGGGCACGGGCCGTGTTGACGGCCTGGCGATATTCGGGGTTCCGCTCGCGGGCGATCGCGATGGCGTCTTCGAGCGTGAGCCGGGCCGGGACCGGCGCGGGCTCCTGGCCAACGGCGGCCGGCGCGCCGACCAAGAGCAGAACCCCGACCGCGGTCGTGGACTTCATTGCGGCCTCCCGCCCGCGGCCCGGACGTCCTCCACCAGCCGAATCCGGGCATCGTGGATCAGCGTGTAATGCCCGTCCGTGAGGACCACCTCGCCCGGCCGCACCATCTCGGTCTCGGCATGCGGCACGATCTCCACGAGCGAATCGTTCGCGAGGCCGGTCGTGACGTAGCGCCACTTGGCGAGGCCGAGCTGGCCCTCGCCTTCGAAGACGAACAGCATGGAGCGGCGGTCGCGTTCCAGCACCGCGCTCCGCGGGACGAGTGTCCGGTCGGCGAACTTGCGCGCCTCCAGAGCCACCCGTGCGTACATCCCGGGGAGGATGCGGCCCTCCCGATTCGGGATGTCCACCGTCACCTTTGCCGTTCGGGTCTCCCGCTCCACTATCGGATTGACGGTCGCGATGCGGCCGACGAACCGCTCGCCGGGGAACGCCGCGAAGGAAACCACGGCATGCCGGCCCGGAGCGAGCAACCCCACCTCGCTCTCGAGCACCCGCACCTCGATGCGGATCGGGTGCAGATCCACGACAGTCACCACCTCGTCGCCCACGCGCACCGTTTGCCCGGGCACCACGCGGACCGAGGCCACCCGCCCCGTGAAGGGCGCCGTGACCCGCGTGCGCCGGAGCCGCAATTCCGCCTCCTGCACGGACACCTCGGCTTCATCGAGGCCGCTCTTGGCGCGCGCCACCCGCTCCCGCTCCGAGCGGACGGCCGGGTCGTCGATGCGATCGTCGAACAACGTGAGTTCGCGAAACGAGGCCTGGGCCCGGGCGAGATTCGCGTGCGCCCGCGCCAGCCCCAGGGCGTACTCGGCCGTGTCCACCAGCAGCAGCAGATCGCCCTCGCGCACGAAGCTGTTGTCACGCACGCGGACCTCGGTCACCCGGCCTTCCACCTGGGCGAGGAGCTTGGCCTCGCGGCGGGCGGCGGCTTCCGCGGCAGCAGAGACCGAGAGGACGAGCGTGTCGCGGACCACGACGGCCCCTTCGACGGGAATCGCGATGTCCGTGGAAAACGCCTCGGCGGCCGAGGTGGCGGGAGGGTCACCAGCCTGCGCGCTATCACCGCCGGCGGCCGCATCGCCGCCGCGGAACCGCGAGCAGCCACTCAGGAGCACTGCGGCCGCGAGCGTAACGCCAAGACTGCGGGAACGGATCATGGGCACGTGGGGGTTCGGAGGCTCGCCGGCCTCGCGGTTGGGGACATCGCTCGTGAACGGAAGATGCCCGGGCGTCGGCGGTCTGTCACGCCAACACCTACCGGTCGCTTAGATGCGCAGGGGGGAGGTTCCGTTGCGGGGTCGGTCCGAGCCGGACCACGGTCACTCCGGGATCAGTTTGAAGATGCGGACGTCGTCCGACGAATGGCGAAAGAACAGGCTGTTCCGAATCACTCCAGCGAAGCCACCATATCGCTGATCGGCGTCCGGCGGCCACTCGATCGCTCGTGCACGGTTGGTCTGCAGGTCCACCAGGAGCCCGATCGCTCCGACGTTCGGGAAGAGCAGGAAGAGGCGTCCGTCATCGGTGATCGAAAGGTCGGTGATCTCGGGACGTGCGCCCCGACCATCCCCCCCGAAATCGCCGAGGATCAGGGCGCGGTGCTTCGCCAGTCCATCCCGGATGCGTCGCGGCAAGCGCCGCACGGCGAGGCGTTCCCCAGATGGCGCAAACTCGACCAGTGAGCCGAGCACGTTGTCGTACACGTGGACCGTGCCATCTCGTGCAGCGGCAAACTTGACATATCCATAGACTATGGGGCGGAACCCCGCCTGCAACTGTTCGGGATACAGATCCCATGGTCGCTCGGCGAAGGGACGCCAGGGGCCGGCAGTGTCGCCAGCGAGCAGATAGTTGCGAGCATCGTAGGAGCTGACGAGCAGGCGGCCATCGGGCCCCCACTGAACCTCGGTGAATCCATGCGGCACGGGAACCGCGCGCACGAATTTCCCGTCCGACCGGAAGATGGAAATGCGACCGTTGGTCCCTTCACTGACGGCATAGAGATCCTGCCACACTGCCAAGGCGGTCGTCCCTCGGAGTTCGCCGGGACCTGCACCCTCACGCCCGAAGTACGCTTCCGGTCTCAGCGTTGCGTCGAACCGCACGATCCGGTCGTTCCCGTTCTCGAGCACGAGCATGCGATCGCCGTCGAACACCAGGTCTGCCGCCCTCGCGAAGCCGAACTCGTCATCTTCCGACGAAATCGGGACAGCCAGAACCGATTCCCGAGCGACGAGTGCGGCATCCTCGAGTACGAGGTCGATCGCACCGTCGGCAGCGGTGCCACCGCACGCCGCAATGCCCGTCAGAGGCGAGGCAAGAAGTGCAAGGACGAGAAGGTCCACGGACCGAAGCTGGCTGCACCCAGCGCGCATGATACTCTTGCCTTTCCGCACCCGGATTGGGGGCCGGTCAATCCGCCCGACCAGCCCCCCCGGGTTCACGTGTTCATCGCTCCAACACTTCCCCCGTCCGGCAGTCGACTTTCAAAAGGTCTCCCGTGACGTCGTTGCTGTAAAAGCCGACATGGTACTGCTCTTCGATCGTCACACTGGTCGAGCCGGATCCGATGCAATCGCCACCGGCCGTGACCGATACCGTGCGCGTCTCGGTGACGAGGGACTGGGACTGCAGGGTGTACGGCTGGCCGGTTTGGCCGCCGACGGCGAATTCGGCACAATCGCTCGGCTCCGCCCACAAGATCCCGCCGCTCAGCCCGAGCAGCGCCACGGACAGGACCCCGGTCCGCACCAGGGTCGCCAGTCGCTTCAGCATGAGTGTATCTCCACGCGCCGCGCGGCGCGATTGATGGGGAACCCCTGGGGCCGCCGATCGTCGTGGCGCCCGGGGTGCCGCAGAATGCGCATGGCCCCGGCGACCGACGTGGCCAAACCCACGCCGCCCGGACCATTTCGGCCCCGGCAACGGTGTCTGCGACGGTCCGATCGCGTCGGGCATCTCACGCTCGAAGAGCCGGACAGGCGCCGGCCCGAAGCAGGGGTTGGCGTTTCACGATTCACCTGTCACGTTTCCCCCTCATCCCCAACCCCATTGGCCCATGACTCGTTCGCCCATGCTCGCTCTCGCCGCGACGCTGCTCGTCGCCCCCGCGCTCCAGGCGCAGGCCGTTCGTGCCACGCCACTTGGCAAGCCGGATGCCACCTTCGCCGAGCCCGTGACGTCGCCCGTGGGGTTTCGGGTGCTCGGCGACGGCCGCGTGCTGCTCGCCGACAACATCGAGGGCACGGTCGCCATCCTCGACTTCCGCACCGGTGCCATGACGCCCGTGGGCCGTCAGGGTGATGGCCCGGGCGAGTATGGCATGCCCGGCCCCCTGTTCGCCGCGGCGGGCGACACCACCTACATGCTCGACATGGGGAACCGGCGGCTGCTGGTCATCACGCCCGACGGGCGCATCGCCGACAACACGATTCCGCTCCGCAGTGCATCCGGGTGGCCGATCCTGCCGCGCGGCGTGGATGGCGCCGGCCGCATCTACTTTGATCTCGCGGGCATCGTGATGCCCGGACTGAACGACGTCGCCGCCGCGGGCCGCGCTCCGCTGTTGCGTTGGGACCGCCGAGCGGACCGCATGGACACCGTGGCCTTCGTGCAGTTTCCGCCGCTGCCACCCGCCGGCCCGGGCGAGATGCGCATCAGCATCGGCGGGGGCGCCTACCAGCCCACGGATCAGTGGGCGGTCACGGCCGATGGTCGCGTCGGGCTCGCCCGTGCGTCCGGCTACCGCGTGGAATGGCACGGGGCGGCGAGTCCAGTCGTCGGCCCGGAGGTGCGGTACGAGCCGGTGAAGATCGGCACGGCGGAGAAGAACGCGTGGGCCGACCTGATGGCGGCGCGCGGCATGGCCGTCGAGATCGAGAACGGCCGACGCCGCACGCGTCGGCTCCCTCGTCCGGATATCGATCGGATGGAGTGGCCCGAGGTGATGCCGCCCTTCACGGGCACGCGGGCGGTGCTCGCCGCACCCCAGGGGGAGTTGTGGGTGCTGCGCAGCCGGCCGGCGAACGCGCACACTCGTGTCTACGACGTATTCGACGGCCGGGGTCAGCTCGTACGGCAGGTCACGCTCGAGGGCGACCGCACCGTGCTCGCATTCGGGGCCGGCACCGTGTACGTGGCTCGGACTGACGACGACGATCTCGTGTGGCTGGAGCGGTACAAGAGGTGAGGAAGGAGCGGGGTGCGGTTCGCTCGGGCGCGACCATGGGCCCGATACACGAGTTCGGGTGTCGGCGCTCGCGCCAGATCTGTAACCTTTCGCGGCCGATCCCCGTCTAATGCATCGAGATCGGGACTACGCGAGGATGCAGCGATGGTGATGACGGCAACGGCGTATCCCGACCGCTGGCCCATGGCGGTTCCCGCGACGCGCGCCGTCTCTCCCGACCGGCGACGCCACCCCCGCAGCGACTTCGTGCTGCTCGACCGAGACGGCCGGCCCCTCGGCACGGTGAGCAGCGCACGCGCGCTGCGGTTCGGGCCGGCGGCGCCGACGCTCTACCTCGAGCGGCGGTGGCGAGACGGAGGCGACTAGAACCTCCAGCCTCCCCCGACCGTCACGTACCCGTATCGATAATCACCCACGTCGGAGGCGAACAGCGCCATGCCGAGCGTCGAGTAGCCGCCGGCAACGGCGACGTAGCGACCGGGCGCGACGGTGAGCTGCAGCTCCCCGCGCACGCGCGCCACGGCCGACACGCTGCCGTCGCTGCCGACCTGCTGGAGCCCGGGAGCCACCTCCAGGACCGGCCGCAGCCAGCGAATCTCGCGCTCCCAGCGGAGCGGCGCCTCCAGCACCACGTACAGGTCCGGATCGAAGTACCCGTCCGACAGGTCCTCGGAGAATCCAAACACCCGCACGGCGGCGCCCACGTTCCATGCCCGGCGAAACCGGCGGGAGACCCCGGCGGCGCCGGCTACGCGCGTGTTCGCCTCCGTACCGTCGAAACGCGCGGCGGAAACCGCCCCCGTGAGCGTCCATCCACCGGCGGGCGCGGCCCGCACGTCCAGGGCACCCTGCCGTACCGTGACGCCGGTGCGCACGAGCTGGGCCGTCGCATCCAGCGGCTCACCGGTCACGCTGACGGTCGCGACCACGGGTTCCCGCGCGGGGGTCGCGAGGCGCGCCGCGAACCGGACGTGCGTCTCGGCCCCCGGAACGTCGGACCCGCTCGCGCCCGCGCCAGCCGTGAGCGTCCATCCCGGCTCGACCAGCAGCGCCAGCTCGAGCATGCCGCCGCGCGCCTCCTGCGTGAACCCCGTCGCGCCCCGCTGTTCCAGCCACCGCCAGTAGCCGTGCACCCGCAGATCGAGGCGGGGCGCGGCACGCCAACTCGCGCGGGCCGCCAGCGTCCCGATCCCGTTATCGTCCGAGTCCGATTCATACGTGAAGGACGCCCCCGTGCGGGGCCGAAAGGCCACGTCCGTCCAACGCCACTGGGTGCGGACGTCTGGGTCGTTGGGCGCCAGGCGGCGCGCCCGCGCCAGCACCGCACGCGACGCGGCGTCGCGTCCCTGCCAGCGTAGCGTCTGAGCGAGACCGACGAGTGCTGCAACGCTGGTGGAATCCAGGGCCAGCACGCGTTGCCAGGTCACTTCGGCCGCCTTGAGGCGCCCGCCCCAGCTGCGCGCCCGGGCCAGGCCCGCCCATGCATCAAGATCCGCCGAATCCGCGGCAAGCAGACTGCCGTACACGGCGGCCGACGAATCGAGCCGGCCCGCCCACCCCAGCACCTGGCCCAGCGCACGGCGCATGGCCCGGTCCGTGGGATCGCCGCGCACGAGGCTGTCGTACAGGGCAATCGACTCGTCGAGTCGCGCGGCCCACGAGAGCATCTGTGCCCGCGAACTCTGGATGGAGCGGTTCTCCGGCAGGATCTCACCGAGCCGCTCGTAGGTCGCGATCGCCGATCGATACTCGCCGGCCCAGCCGAGGAACTGAGCGCGGGCCTCGAGGGCGGGCAGGTAGTCGGGCGCCGCGGCCAGCAGCGTGTCCAGGGCGCGCACGGCATCCGCCGTGTGTCCCTGCCACGCCCGGACGCGCGCCCGGTCCACCACCGCCTCGCGAGTGGCCGGCGCGAGCCGCAGCAGGCGGTCGAACAGGCCCAGACTCTGGTCGTAGCGACCGGCCCATGCGGCGATGAGCGCGAGACGGTGCAACGCGCGCACGTCACCGGAGTCCTCGGCCAGGCGCGCGCCGTAGAGCCGCCAGGCTGCCTCGACATCGCCCGCCTCCCAAGCGCGGTTCGCGTCCTCTTGCGCACCGAGAGCCGCCGGGACGAGCGCGAGCAGTGCCAGCACGAAGACCGACGGGAGGCGTGACCTCATCGGCTGATCTCGCCCACCGGACTGGGCAGCCGTGCCCAGGTGTCGCGGATCGCGTCGAAGATCGGCCGGCGCCGCGCGCGCCAGGCCGGTTCCTCCCACGTCGGCCAGGAGAAGAGCGCGACGGGAGCCCCGGTGTCGGGCCACGACGTCCAGCGCCCGTCCCGTCGCTGCACCGCGCCGACGATCCGGATTCCCGGGATCCTGCTCAGCACCACATCTCCCTCGCGACGCGTGGGTTCGACATCGCCTAGGGCATGCCGACTGCTCGGATCCGTCACGTTGAGCAACATCCAGGGAATCCGTACTTCGATCGCCGCCCCCGTGCGCTCCCAGTCACCATCCGGCCGCGCACCGGCCCGCAACACGCCGCGCTCGTAGCCGAACCCGGCGTATTCCGTTCCATCTCGCCCAAACCGCGGCCGGTTGGTGACCACCCGAAGCCGTTCGTAGCGCCCGTCGGCATTGGCGCGTGGCGCGACGGGCCGCGGCGCCTGCTGTTCCCACTGGCCGTGAAACAGACCGGGGGGTGGCGCGGCAATCGACGGCACGACCACTGGGCGCGCCTCCGCGTGACTCGCCGATGTGACGGGCGTCGCCGCGTACGGGGGATCCACCAGCAACCGAGCGGTATCGCCTCGGATGGCGAGGACAAACTCGAGCCCGACCGGGACCCGCGGCGCCGACGGGTGCGGCCAGCGGCCATCGCCCCGCGCCGAATCCACGACGTCGAATCCCACGTACAGCTCGGCGACGCGGCCGGTGGGCTCGATCGACAGCCACAGGTCCCCCGCATCGGCCGCCGCGCGCAGCGTACCTGCCGGGCCAGTGTAGAGCGGGGGGACCCGAGCCCAGCCCGCCCGACGACGCGCGACCGTGGCCCCTGACACCGGCGGCACCGGCTCCATGGCCACCACTCCATACATCTGCTCCGGATCGAGGCGATTGAGCCACAGCCGGTTGCGGTCCTGCGGCAGCTCGTACTCGGCCACGAGCCAGTTCTGCTTGAACCACTCGTCGATCCACGCGAACAGGATCCCGCCTGCCATGCCCGCTTCCGCGATCTCCCGCGTCAGGCGCACGCCGATGGCGGCCATGCCGGCCTCGTCATGGCCTCCGTGATGCCAGCCCTGCGGGTGCACGTGCGAGATGCCGCGACTCGTGGGGATGCCGTACTCGGCGATCAGGACCGGCACCCCGCGATGATGGGCCTTCAGATCGCGCAGATACCCGAAGTAGCTCGAGGGCCCGAGCGACGACTCGGCGCGTGCGTACTCGGAATCGAGCAGAAGGAAGTCCGGGTAGTACGGATAGACGTGGAAGGCAGCGAACACGCCGGCCGGAAACGCTGGTGTCGGCTGGAGCAGCGTCGCATCGAGTGCCACCACATCGTTGTCGTACTCCCGGGTGGCGGCGGCATCCGGTTCGCCCACGCCCGTGCGGAACGCCACTTCTTCGGCTGCCGTGGCTTCGGTCGGGTGGACCATCGGGTCGAGCGTGGGCCAATTGGTGTAGCCCACCGGTCGCTGGGTGCGGTACGTCTCCGTCTCGTAGGCCACCATGGCGTCGAGTGCGCGCCCGAGCCACGCATCCATCGGCGTTCCCCTCGCGACGCGCACATACCGGCCTGTCCACACCGTGTCGGCGGGTCGCAGGCGGTTGAACCCGGCCACGGAAAACGGCTCCCACTCGCGCCCGATCAGATAGGCGGCGACCCACGGGGACACGTCCGCGGTGTACGCGCCCGCCGCGTGTCCGGGACGCGCCGCGACATCCGCGCGTCCGTGCACGAGGTCCACCACCCGCCGCATCTCCGCGAGGAACTCGGCTTCCCACCCCTCGTCTCGATAGTCGTCGTCGGGTGGAAGCTCCGCCCACACTCCATGCACCACGTGCAGCGGACGTGCGGGATGGGCCGTGTTGTGCGTCAGGAGGGCTTGGTAAAACGTCGGCGGGTGAATGGTATACACGCGAACCACGTTCGCGCCCATCGCGGCCATCTCCGCGATCCAGGCGGCGTACGTACTCGAGTCGGGAAACTCCGACGGGAACCGCCCCGGCAGGGCAGCACCCAGGTTGATCCCCTTCAAGTAGAAGGGCGCCCACCCGGCGGCCGTACGCCGCTCAAACCGGTCGCCCGCCGCGCGTACGTGATAGACCAGCGTGTCGGGAAGGATCAGGGGCGGCCGTGCCGCCGCTGCTGGCTCCGCCCCGAGGCGCGCGAGGAGTTCCAGCGCCGTGGTGTTGGCCGGCTCGAGGCGCCGGACCCGTTCCATCGCATCGCGGGCGGCCGACGGATCGCCGCGCTGCCACGCCACCAGCCCTCGCCCGACGAGCGCGTCGATGAGGAGGGAATCGGTGGCCAACGCCGTGTCGAACCGTGCCGCGGCGGCCTGGAGCCGGCCGGCGCGCAGGGCGGTGTAGCCCAGCCCGACGGTCGCCGCGATGTCGCCGGGGCACACGTGGAGCGCACGCGCAAACGCGGAGTCTGCAGCGGCAATCGCGCCGGCACGATACCGTGTCCACGCCGAATCGAGCAGCGCTGCGGCGGGACAGGGCATCTGCCCGGCAAGCTGGGGCGCCGATCCCCCGAGGAGCCCGGCGAGCAGGAGCGCGGGTGGGCGCACGGTCAGGCCGGGATCTCGACCACCAGCTTGCCGAGCTGATCACCCTCGGCCATGCGGCGAAACGCCTCGGGTGCCCGCGCGAACGGAAAGACCGCGTCGATCACGGGCCGCAGGTGTCCCTGCCCGAACAGGCGCACGATCTCGCGGTACTCGTCGGCGGTCCCCATGGTCGAGCCCAGGATGTCCCACTGATACCAGAACAGCCGCCGGAGATCGACGCTGACCTTCGGTCCGGTGGTCGCGCCACACGTGACGAGCCGCCCTCCGCGGCCGAGCATGCGGAGCGACTGTTCCCACGTAGCCTCGCCGACGTTCTCGACGACCACGTCCACCCCCCGGCGGTCGGTGAGACGGCGCACTTCCGTGGCAACATCCACCTGCGCGTGGTTGAGCGTGACGTCCGCGCCCAACTCGCGCGCTTTGGCCAGTTTCACGTCGCTCGACGACGTGACGATCGTGCGGGCGCCCAGCAGGCTCGCGATCTGGAGCGCGGTGCTCGAGACACCCCCGCCGATGCCCCAAATCAGCACCGTCTCGCCCGGCCGCAGGCGCGCGCGGGTCACCAGCATCCGCCAGGCCGTGATCGTCACCAGCGAGAACGCCGCCGCTTCCGGCCACGTGATGGCTGACTGCGGGGCTGGCGGGGTCGGCACCGGGTACACGTTCGGCTCCGGCACCACGATGTACTCGGCGAGCGTTCCGGGCAGATGCTCGCCGAGGAGCTTGTACTCGACGCAGAGTGAGTGCTCGCCGGCGAGGCACGGCTCGCACCGGTAGCACGAGATCCCCGGGTTGAACAGCACCGCGTCGCCCGGACGCACCCGCGTGACGTCCGCGCCGACGGCCTCTACGACCCCCGCGCCATCACCACCCAGGATGTGGGGGAACGTGAGTTCCAGGCCCGGCAGGCCGCGCACGGTCCAGAGGTCGAGGTGGTTGAGCGCCGCGGCGCGGAGCCGAACGCGCACGTCTCCCGGGCGACGGACGACCGGGGCAGGCACATCGGCGACCGCGATCTGCGACAGATCGCCGTGGCCACGGAGAACGACTGCGTGCATGAGCCTCGCGACGGGTCGGCGGCGAAGTCAGCGGGTCAGCGGCGGCCGATAGGCGGGGCTGGCCTGCTGCTCGCCCGGCTGGCGCGGGAGGTCGGTGGGCTCGCCGCCGAGCGGCAGGAGCACGAGGCGGCGCTGCTGCCCGGTGTCGTCGAGCGTACTGACCTCGAGGACGAGGCGGTGGCCCGTGGGGGCAATGGTGTAGTCGGTCACGGCGAGCGCCGGCGGTGAGATCGGCGTGATCGAGCCGCCCGCCGGGAGCCGGACCACGACGGGCTGGATGCGGCGGCCGTCGACCCGCTCCTGAATGAAGGCCAGGTCGCCGTCGGGGAACCACGCGGCGCGGCTTTCTTTGAGCGGTGAGCGATACGCCGGCGCCTGGTTCCCCCCGTCGGCATCCATCACGTAGATCTCGTAGTTCCCGTCCCGCGTGGACGTGAACGCGACGCGCCGCCCGTCGGGCGACACGGCCGGCTCGAAGTTGGCGGCGTCCCCGCTGGTGAGTGCGCGCGCCTCCGACCCGTCGGCGTTGACACTCCAGATCTGGGCGCGGCCGCCCGCCGCCTGCACCACGTAGATGAGACGCCGGCCATCCGGGGTCCAGCGCGGCGTGAGTTCACTCGCCGGAGTGGTGGTGAGGCGGCGCGGACTCCCGCCGTCGGCGTCGGCGACATACAACTCGAAGTTGCCATCCCGGTCGGACACGTAGGCAAGGTGCGCGCCGTCCGGCGCGAACGCACCCATCGTTTCGTTCGACGCCTCGCGCGTGACCTGGGTGATGCGCCCGAGCGCGTCCGGGTCGAGCGTGTACAGGTCGAACGATCCGCCGCGGGTGGACGTGAACAGGACCGGCCCCTGCACGAACAGGACCGTCGTGTCGGCGCGTCCCCACGAGGTGGACGCGACGATGGCCACCCGGCCCACGCCGACGGCGGTCACGGTGCCGCTGCCGGTGACGGTCGCGACGTTGGCATCGAGCGTGGTCCAGGTGAGGTCGGCCGCCCGGGCGATCGGCCGGCCCTGCGCGTCGGTAAAGCGCGCCGAGAGCGCGAGCGTATCGCCCACGCCGAGGCCGGCGCGGTCGGGCTCGACCAGCAGCCCCCCGGCGATGACGTCGATGGTCCACGTGACCTCGAGCCCGGGGCCCGCTCCGCGCGCGACGAGGCTCGTTCGGCCCAACGTGCGGCCCGCCAGCCGGCCGCTCGCGGTGTCGAACGCCGCCACCGTGCTGTCCGCCACCTGCCAGATGATGGGCGCGTCGGGCACCGGCGTCCCATCGGCCGCGAGCGAGCGCGCCGTGACGCGAACTGTCCCCTGCAACGGCACGGCGACCGCCCCGCGCGAGTAGGGCGGCGTGACTTCGAGCTCCGCGACCGGCCGGTGCACGGCGACGGCGAGCTCGCGCCGCTGCCCATACCCCTCGGCGATGATCGTGGCGCGGCCCGTACTCACGCCGCGGGCGACGCCCAGCGGGGTCACGGTCACGATACGCTCGTCGAAGGAACGCCAGTTCAGCGCCGCCGTATTGAGCGGTCGGTTCCCCTGCGTCGGGACCACGACACCAATCGGCGTCTCCAGACCGGGCGACAGCGCCAGGATCGGGACGGCGAATCCGAACGGGACGTTCGCCACCGTTACCGTGGCGGTACGTGCGAGCCCGGTCGTGGCCCGCGCCTGGAGCACCGCCTGGCCCTCGCTGAGGCCCGTCACGATGCCGCCGTCCGTCACCGTCGCCACCGACGGGTTGAGCGAGGCCCAGCGCACGGCCGCGGGCATGGCCGGCGTGCCCGAATCGGTGAGGAACGAAACTGTGAGCTGGCGATTCTCGCCGTGGAGCAACTGGACGTTGGTCGGCTCGATCACCAGCACCGCCGCGGGTCCGGAGCCGCGCTGCACGCGGATGGCCATCGACTCGCTGCGCCCGCCGACGGTGACACGCACCTGGGCGACGCCCTCGCCCACGCCTACGAGTGTGGCGAGGTCGCTCTGCACCGGGTCCGCCTCCACGCGCACCACGTTGGGATCGGTGCTCACCCAGCGGAATTCGAGATCGCCGACGATGGTCGTGCCGCGGGAATCCGTGGCCGTGGCGTATACGGCCTGGCGCGTGCCGACGCCGAGCGTTGCCGCCTGCGCGGACAGCTGGACGGTCGCCACCTGCTGGGCGGGGAGATTCCCAGCGGCGCCGGCGACGCAGAACCCAAGAAAGAACGCGCGGCAGCGCATCGACACTCCGGTTCGGGGAAAGCCCGTAAGTGCAAATCAGACTGGAAGATACGAGGCCAAGCTAGCGTGCGGACGGGTGGTGTGTCAAGCCGGTGGGTCACCAATGCGGTGGCGGCGCCGATCGGGCGCACTTGCGGATGCTCGCCGCAGCGGGGCAGTATTCGCTTCCTCACCTTCACGCTTCGGAGGGAAGCGACATGTCCATCAGCGATCTCAGCCTGTCGGGGATCGGCGGCCCGGGAATGTGGGATCCGATGCCGATTCCGCCACCCGTGAAGCCCGAGCCGTCTGAGCCGCCGATCTGGTCCGAGACGCCACCGGCCCCGGCTCCCTCGACCCCGCCGGCGCGCAAGCCGACTCCGGCGCCCGCGGCCAAAATGCCGGCGAAGCGGGCGGCCAAACCCAAGCCCAAGAAGAAGGCCGCCGCTCGCAAGCCGGCGAAGAAGGCCGCCAAGAAGCCCGTGAAGAAGGCGGCCGCACGCCGCCCGGTGAAGAAGGCCGCGGCCAAGCGCAAGCCGGTCAAGAAGGCGGCGCGGCGGCGCTGAGAGGTAGCCGCTCACGCGGTGCGAGGTTATCGTGGGGGGCGGTCGCCGGTGCGGCCGCCCCCTTTCTCCGAACATACCGTTCCCCGAGACACGATCATGCATGGGCGCATCCGTTCCCTTCTCCTTCTGACCGTGCTCGCCGTCGCGCTGCCGGGCTGCCGCGCGGCGGGAACCGGAAAGACGGCGTACGTCGGTGCGACGGTGTTCGACGGGACGGGCGCCCCCGTGATGCGCGACGCCGTGCTGCTGGTGAGCGATGGCCGGCTCGAAGCCGTGGGTCCGCGGGCCGACGTGCGCGTACCGCGGGGCACGGAGACGGTGGACGTGGCGGGTCGCTGGATCATCCCGGGTCTGATCGATGCGCACGTACACGCCGAGCGCTGGGCGTTGCGCCCGTACTTGAGCTACGGGGTGACGAGCATTCGGGACATGGGGGGCCTCCAGGACAGCGTCATCTTCCTGCGGGATGACGTGGCCAATGGGACGGCAGACGGCCCGCGGCTGTACATCTCGGGAGCGATGATCGACGGCGCGCCGGCGACGTGGAATGGCGCCACCGCCGTGCGCACCGCCACGGACGCGCGCCGCGCGGTGGGCAACCGCGTCCTGATCGACGCCGCCCAGGTCAAGGTCTACACCAAGATCGATCGGCGGCTGCTCGAACCGCTGTTGGACGAGGCGAAGGCGCTGGCAACGCCCGTCGCGGCGCACCTCGGCAGGGTGGACGCGCTCACCGCCGCGCGGCTGGGCGTCCGGTCCCTCGAGCACATGAGCGGCATCGTCGCGTCAGCCCTCGGCAATCCGGCGCCGATCGTCGCCGCCCACGCCGACTTCTTCCCCGGCTGGAATCTCGAGGAGCGCTCCTGGGCCCGGCCGGATTCGGCGGCGCTCGACCGCACGGCCCGCGCCCTCGTCCAAGCCGGCGTCGCGATCGTCCCCACGCTCGCGCTGCACGAGGCCTGGGGACATCTCGATGACCCGGCGTACGAGACGGCCCTGGACCTCACGGGTGTGCCCGCCGCCGTGCGCACGGGCTGGAATATCCCCGATCTGATCCGTCGGGCCGGCCTCCGGACCACCGATTTCACGGCGTTTCGACAGTCGCGTCCCAACCAGGACCTCTTCGTGCGGCTGTTTCGGCGCGCCGGCGGCCTGGTGGCGGCGGGCAGCGACAGTCCCAATCAACTCATTCCGCCCGGTGCGTCCTTGCACCGCGAGTTGCGGCTGCTCGTCGCCGCGGGGTTGACGACCGAGCAGGCGCTGCTGGCCGCGACCCGCGATGGTGCCCGCCTGCTGGGCGTCGACACGATCGGCGTACTCCGGGTCGGCGCCGTCGCCGACTTCCTGGTGCTGACGCAAGACCCGCTGCAGGACATCGCCAACGTGGGCACGATCGAATCGGTCGTCGCCGCCGGGTACCGTTACGCCCCCGCCGATCTGCGGCGGGCGCCATGACGCGAGCCGGACTCGCCCTCGGGGTGCTCGTCACCGCCTGCGCGGCGCCGGCCGACGGGCCGCCGTACGATGTGCTGCTCACCGGGGGGGCCATCGTCGACGGGACCGGGAACCCGCGCTATCGAGGTGACCTCGCGCTCGCCGGTGACCGCATCGTCGCCGTCGGTCAGATTCCGCCCGGTACGGCGCGGCGGGTGATCGACGCAACGGGACTGGTCGTCGCGCCCGGTTTCATCGACATGCTCGGGTGGTCAGAAGTGCGGCTCCTTGCCGACGGGCGCGCCCTGAGCAAGGTGGCCCAGGGCATCACCACGGAGGTGACCGGCGAGGGGATCTCGGTAGGCCCGCAAACCGACGCGACCTTTGCGGAGGACTCGGCCTACCGGGCGTCGATCGGTGTGACCGCCACGTGGCGCGACCTCGCGGAGTACTTCGCCGAGCTGGAGCGCCACGGCACCGCCATCAACCTGGCCACCTTCGTCGGCGCCACGCAGGTGCGCAAAGTGGTCCTCGGCAACACCGACCGGGCCCCGACCGCCGCAGAACTGGCGCGGATGACGGCGCTGGTGGATACGGCCATGCGCCAGGGCGCCCTCGGCCTGTCCACGTCTTTGGTCTACGCCCCCGCGTTCTACGCCACAACCGATGAACTGATCGCCCTGGCCCGGGCCGCGGCCGCGCGGGGCGGCGTCTACGCCACCCACCTGCGCGACGAGGGCGCGCGCATCGACGACGCACTCGACGAAGCGTTCCGCATCGGCACCGAGGCGCGGATCCCGGTGGAGCTCTGGCACCTCAAGCGGGCCGGCCGGGCCAACTGGGGCGACATGGCGCGCGTGCTGGCGAAGATCGATTCCGCGCGTGCCGCCGGCCTCGACGTCGCCGCCAACGTCTACCCGTATCCCGCCTCGGCAACTTCACTCGACGCGAGCATCCCACAGTGGGCCCACGCCGGCGGCACGGACTCCCTGCTGGCGCGCCTGGGGGACCCGCTCCAGCGCGCCCGTATCCGCCGGGACATGGAGAACCCGCCCGATGGCGCCGAGAGCTTCTTCCGCGGCGCGGGCGGGGCGAACGGCGTGCTGGTGGCGAGTGTGCTCGCCGACTCGCTCAAGTACGTCGAAGGCAAGACCTTGGCCACCATCGCGGCGCAGTGGCGCCGCGACCCGATTGATGCCCTGTTCGACCTCGTGCGCAAGGACCGGTCCGAGACCGGCGCCATCTACTTCAGCATGAGCGAGGACGACGTCCGCACCGCAGCCGCACACTGGTGGGTTTCGTTCTGCACGGATTACGGGGCCGTCGCGCCCGACGGCCCGTTGTCCCGCAGCAGCGTCCACCCCCGCGTCTACGGCAGTTTTCCGCGGGTACTCGGCCGGTACGTGCGCGACGAACGGCGGCTCGCCCTCGAACAGGCCGTGCGCAAGATGACGTCGCTCCCGGCGCAGCGCGTCGGACTCACCGATCGGGGCCTGCTCCGTCCCGGATTCGCCGCCGACGTGGTCGTGTTCGATCCGCAGACCATCATCGATCGCGCGACGTTCGAGCGCCCGCACCAACTCGCGGAGGGGGTGCGCTGGGTGATCGTCAATGGCGTGGTCGTCTTCGATGATAGCGCGATGACCGACGCCCGCCCGGGGCGCGGCTTGCGCGGACCTGGCTGGACGGGGCGCCGAGGGAGGGATCCGTCGTGACCCTCCGATCCCCGCTCCATTTCAAACAGCAGCTCGATGACGCAGCGGCATTCTTTCGCAACCGCAGGACGCTGCAGGGAGTCCTCGCCAGACGCCTGCTCAACGCGCAGGCCCCGGAGGACGCCGAGCTCGCCGATCACCTGATCCGCGAGCGGCGGCGGCAGAGCGGCATGGACGGCAGCATCGGCGGCTCCCTCGTGCTCACGGCCCGTGCCGTCTGGGAGATGATGGATCTCGGCGCGAACCCCGACGACGCTGGCATCGTCCGCCTCACGGGTTTCCTGCTGACCCGCCAGAATCAGCCCGGTCGCTGGAGTGACGACGGGAGCGCGGGCGACGGCTTCTTTTCGCCCGGCCCACGGTCCCGCCGGATCGCGCCCCTGCTGTTCCCGTCCGGGACGGTATTCGACGACGAGGACGACGCCCGGTTCGTGGCCAGCTGTCTCGCATTGCGGGCCGTGCTCCGCGCGGGACACGAAGACCGCGCCCCCGTCCGGACGCATCTCGAGCGCCTGCTCGCGCTCAAGACCGTGGACCCTCACCTGGCGTTCGTCGTCGTGGGCGCGCTCGGCATGGGGCCGCCGCCGTACCAGGAACGCATCACGCATCTCATGGACGCGACGGCGGCGCACCAGCGGGAAGACGGCACGTGGCCCGGCGTGACGGTCTTTCACGCCGTCGACCTGCTGCTCAGCGTGCCGAGTGCGGCGGCCCGGGCACTCGTCCGGCAGGCCGCGCCGTACATCGCGGGGCTCCAGACGCCCTCTGGCGCCTTCGACCCCACCGAGAGCGAGGCGATTGCGCTGATCGCGTTGCGGGCGCTGGATACGGCGCGGACGCTCGCCTAGAACTGCCCGGTCAGGCCAGGGCGCTCTCGAGCCCGGAGTCGGCGGCAAACATGCAGGAGGAGCGGGTCGCTTCGACCATCTCGTGGACGAAGTCGAGATCCGGCCCTCGTCGCAGTCCCATGATGTCCATGTCCGACTGTGGCGCCTGCCGCACACACGTGCGGAACTCACCCACCATCACCCGCGTCAGAGCGCCATTGTCAATCCGGCACAGGTCGCGCAGCTCCTCAATGTGAGCCCGGGCGCCCGCCACGCCCTCCGGGTCCGGAACGACCGTGATCAGATTCAGCTCGGCGCGCCAGGCCTTGGCCAGCCGGATCGCCATGAGGAGCGTCAGGTTCAGGTTGTTCGCGCGGAGGTACTCCGCCATCGGCGTCGTGACGTCGCGCGGCGCAATCCAGACGTTGACGACCTTCGCCATGCCCAGACCCGCCTTCTCGTGCATCGCCACGAGCAGCACTCCCACGTCGAGGCGGTTCGCTTCCCGGATCACCTCCCCGAACTCCTCGCGCCGGGCCGGATCGCGCGGGAAGTTGAGCAGCAGGATGTTGGGCCGGAAGAACGCGCTGCCCAAGGCCTGCAACCCGGTCAGCGTCCCGGGGACGAACCCCGCCGTATCCACGATCGAGCTGGTGGCCATCACGCCGTTCTTCTGGAATGAGGCGCACAGGCGCTGAAACCGCGGCACGAGCTCGGTCACCGTGTCCCGGGTGGCGAGCCCGAGAAACTTGATCGTGCCCTCGGGGCCGCAGACATCGACCAACAGATTGAACTCCCCGCGGATCGTCGCGGGATCCTCAACCGGCATCAGCAGGCTCGGCTTCCACGCCCGGCGGGCCGACATGTCGAGCTCGATGACCTTCCCTGCGGCCCACTCGGCAAAGGCGACGAAGATGCCGCTCCGCACGGTCCCGGCGCGCGGGATGGTCCCCTGCCAGACGATCCAGAGGTAGATCCCCGCGACGACCCCCACGGCGATGAGGCTGAACGTCGCGTTCACGATGAACATCGCGAAGAGGCAGCCGGTGGCGCCGAGCAGCGGCACCAGGCGCGGGAGCCGGAGCGTGGGCCGGAAGCTCATGAGGCCCAGGCTCTCCTCGGCGAGCAGGACCACGTTGATCACCATGTACGTGATCAGGAAGATCATCGTGATGAGCGGCGCGATCAGGTTGAGGTCGCGCATCAACAGCCCGGCGAGCACGACCCCGCCGGTCAGGAGCATCGCATGGCGCGGCTCGCCGCGCTGCGTGCGCGCCAACCAGTCGCCACGGGGAATGATCTTGTCACGCGCGAGGGCGGCGAGGATGCGCGGCGCTCCCACGAGCGACGTGAGGGCCGATGAGAACGTGGCGCCGAGGAGTCCGGCCAGTACCCCAGGCCCCCACAGGGATCGATCCAACATGATCGTGTAGTTCGAGACCAGCTCACGTCCGCTGCCCGCGCGCACCACCCAAAAGGCCAGCACGACGTAGATCGCGAGGCTGAGTCCAATGGCGCTCAGCGTTCCCAACGGAATGCTGCGGCGAGGGTTCTTCAGCTCGCCCGACATGTTCGCCCCAGCGAGAATCCCGGTCACCGCCGGAAAGAAGACGGCGAACACTCCCCAGAAGTCGGTTCCCCCGAACCCGCTCTCGGGTGAGCCCGGAAAGTCACCCCACAGGGTCGGCGACGCACCGGACCGCCACACGTCGACGTTCCCGAGCACCAACACCAGGGAGAGGCCGATCACCGCCATCACCAAGTACTGAATGCGGAAGGCGAGATCGGCGCTCACATACGCGATCACGAGGACGACCGCAAAGATCGCGAGGTCGACCAGCAGGGCCGGATGCTGCGGGAAGATCCAGAGCCAGCCCTCCCGGAAGCCGAAGATGTACATCGCCACGGCGAGCGCCTGGGAGAGAAAGAGCGGCATCCCGATGCTGCCGCCGATCTCGAACCCGAGCGACCGGGAGATGATGGCGTAGGGTCCGCCCGCGCCGAGGCGCGTATTCGTGGCGATGGAGGACAGGGACAGACCGGTCGCGGCGGTGATCGCGTTGGCCAACAGGATGATCGTGATGCCGCCGAGGAGCCCTGCGTTGCCCACGGTCCAGGGCAGCCGCAGGTACATGATCACGCCGAGGATCGTGAGCAGGGTGGGCGTGAACACCCCGCCGAACGTGCCGAACAGCTTGGGGCCGGGCTGGCTCCGACCTGCGGGGTCGTCAGTCATGCACGCTGCAGTGTGGAGGAAACCGAGCGATCGGCGATCACCTGCGCCTCAAGATGGGGGCCGGGTCCCGACGGGGAAAGACCCCGGGGCGGGAACCTCGCCTCCCCTGGCGGTTACGGACTAGCACTGTTTCCTTGCCATCGCCATTCTCGGCCGGAGCCTTGGGATGCGTGCTTCGTGGTTTCTTCTGCTCAGCGCCTCGGTAGCCGTCATCGCCCACCCTGCCGAGGCACAGGATCCCGACGAGGCGGGGATTCGTGCCGTACTCGAGCATTACCTGCAGGCGCATGCCACGGGCGACGGCGCACACCATCGGCTCGCCTTTCATCCGGTGGCGATGCTGTTCTGGATCAGCAGTGACACCCTCGCCCAGCGGACCAGCGACGCGTACATCGCCGGATCCCCGGGGCGGCCTGCCCGCGACGAGGCGCAACGCCGCCGGCGCATCGTGAGCATCGACCACACCGGCACCGCGGCGATGGCCAAGATCGAACTCGATTACCCCACCGTGCGCTTCGTCGACTACATGGCCTTGCTCAAGGTGAATGGCGAGTGGAAGATCGTGAACAAGATCTTCCATCGGGAATCGAAGGGCGGCGGATGACCGCGGGCCCCCGGCGTGTGGCTGCCGCCCTGCTCGGCACGGCCGTCACTCTCTCCGCGACGGCGCGGGATGCCTCGGCGCAAGCGCGGGAGGCGCGGCCCCCCACCGCACTCATCGTGACCGCTCATCCCGACGACGACGCCGCCTTTTCGGGCGCCGTCTATCAGATCACCCACCAGTTGCGGGGAGCCGTCGATCTCGCTCTCGTCACCGATGGCAGCGGCGGGTTTCGGTACGCGACCCTCGCGGAGCCGATTTATGGGCTCGAGCTGACCAACGAAGCGGTGGCCCGGCAGTACCTGCCGGCGATCCGCAAGCGGGAGCTGATGGCGGGTGGCGCGCTCGTCGGGATCCGGAACTACTTCTTCCTGGACCAGCTGGATCACGAGTACACGCTCGACGCCGACACGGTGCTGCGCGCCGTCTGGGACACGGCCTTCGTGCGGCGGCGGCTCGTGGACATCCTCACCCGGGGCGAGTACGACGTCGTGTTCGGCCTGCTGCCCTTCCCCGCAACACACGCCCACCACAAGGCCGCCACCATCATGGTGCTGTACGCGGCCGCGTCGCTGCCGGCAAGCACACGGCCGGCGGTCTTGGGCGGCTTCCCGTGCGCGTTCGACGGCCGCACCCTCGCGTTCGACGGACTCCCCGGTTATCCCGTCACCACCGTGACCGGCGGCAGCCCCCTGACCCGCTTCGACCGTACGCAACCGCTCGGCCGTGACGGGCGGCTGGACTTCCGCATCATCGCCAACTGGGTGATCGCCGAGCACAGGTCACAGGGCACGATGCAGCTGCTGATGAACCGGGGCGACGTGGAGTGCTACTGGTACTTCGACGCGAACGGCCCGGCCGGCCGGGACCGTATCATGGACCTGTTCGAGCGACTGCGGGTGCCGCCGGCCGGTCAGTGACCTGCGGACGGGAACCCGGGTATGCTCGATCGTCGAGCGACCCGTCACCACGCGCCCGAGCGAGGCGATCCCCATGAGGACCGCGGCTCTCTTTTGGCCACTGCTGCTCTTCGGCGCTTGCCCCCAGCCGGCGGTGGGTCCTGATATGCAACAGGTGCCCGGGCAGACCGTCATCCTGGCGCCCGGCCAGGAAGTCCGCGTCGGAAGCCTGCTCCGCATCTGGCTCGGGGAGGTCCTGAGCGACTCGCGGTGCCCCACCGACGTGGTCTGCGTCTGGGCGGGGAACGCGGAGGTGCAGATCGGCCTCGCGCTCGGCACGGGTCCCACGCATCGCTTCGTGCTCAACACCACGCTCGAGCCCGCCAGCGCGGATTTCGGGGGCTACCGCGTCACGCTGCTCGCCCTTACGCCCGCCCCAGTATCCACCAGACGCATCGACCCGGCGGAGTACCGCGCGCATCTCCGTGTGGACTCGATCCCCGACCCGTCTGGCGATCCGCGCTGACACTCAACCGTCGCCGTGAAACCGTGCGGCTTCCGCGCCGCGCGACAGCCGGACATCGGGCCGCCAGCGGAACTTGTGCGCGAGCGGATGCGCGCGGCCCTCCACGGTATCGGCGATCAGCTGTCCCAACACCGGCGCGAACTTGAACCCGTGCCCGCTGCCGCCGCTGGCGACGGTGAGCCCCTCGCGTGACGGGTCGCGCGCAATCCAGAAATCCTCGTCCTGCGTGTCCGCATAGAGACAGAGCCGGCGGTCCACCACCTCGGCGTCGGCCAGCGTGGGGATTGTCTCGACCAGCAGGGCGCGGATGCGAGCCTCCTGCGCCGGCGACACGAGGCGTGGGGCATCGGGATCGATGGCCACTCCAGCGTCATGCAGCGCGACTTTGACCACCCCGTCCCGATTGCGCGGGAAGCCATAGAGGCCGGTCCGGGCCACGTCGGCGGTGAACACCGGAAACCGCTCGGGCGCGAACCGGTCGGGATCGCGTGGCGCGAGGTGCAGCACCGGGTGTCCCGTCGCGCGGATCTCGTGGGCGAACCCGAGCAGCGCGCCCGCCCACGCGCCCGTCGCGAGCACTACCCGGTCGGCGCTGACGACGCCCGCGGCGGTGTGCACGCCAGTCACCTGCCCGCCCTCTTGCCGTAGCCCGGTCATGCGCCCGGTTCGGACGGTCACCCCGTCCTGCACCGCCCGCCGTACCAGCCACCCGACCACCTTCCCGCTCTCGGCGTACCCACCGACGCGGTGGAAGAACCCGTCCACGTATTTCCCCGAGCTCCACGCCGGGAACCGGCGCGCCAGCGTGTCCGCGTCGAGCCGTTCGGGCCGATGGCCGCGCCGCTGCAGCGTCTCCCAGCTTTCGTACTCGAACCCGCCCGGGGCCATTGGAGCGCGGCAGACCATCAGCACGCCGGTTTCGTGATAGAGGGGCTCCTCGCCCGCGGCCTCCCACTCGCCGGCCCAGCGACGCCACCCCGCGAACGCGTGCTCCATGAGCGCCATGTATGACTCGTCCGGTCCGTACTCCATGCGCAGCACCTTGCTGATGTCGGTGCTCGCAGCCAGCGGATGCGGCACCGGGCCGGGATCAAGCAGAACGACCGCGTGGCCCCGGCGGCGGAGCTCGAGTGCCGCCGTCGCACCGAACACGCCGGCACCCACGACGAGCGTCGTGCCGCTCATCGCGGGATCGGGACGAAGGCCACGACCCGTGCCGGCCCCCCGGAGCCGCCGGCGATCTTGAGCGGCAGCGCCGCCACCACCGCCCCCGTGGCGGGAAGCCGATCGAGATTGGTGAGGTTCTCGAGTCCCGGCACGCCCGCGGCCGCGGCGACGCGGTGCACCATGAAGTCCGTGGAGGGCCCGTAGTCGATCGATGCGACGTCGGCCCCCAGGACGGCCACGCGCCGCTCGTCCACGAGCACGCGCGCCGCGTCCGCGCCGAAGCTCGGGAAATGCAGGTTGGACGCGTCACCCGGCCGGTCATCCCCCAAATACGGCCTGGCGTCCGGCCAGCGCGTGCTCCACCCGGTGCGCAGCAGCACGATACTCCCCGCCGCGATCCTCCCATGCGCCCGCTCGAACGCCTCCACGTCGCTGGGGGCGAGCCGGTAGTCGGGGTCGGCGGCTGCCTGGGCCGAGACGTCGATCACGACGGCCGCCGCGATCAGCCGCTCCAGCGGGATGCGATCGGCCGTGAGCCCACCGTCATGGAAGTGAATCGGCGCGTCGAGATGCGTGCCGCCGTGCTCGGGCGCGGCAAACGCGTTCGCGGCATAGAAGAAGCCGGCCGCTGTTGGTCCGTAGGCCAACCGCTCGAGGCGAAACCGGCTGGGGGAGGTGGGCCAGTACAGGGTGGCGGAATCGAGCGGGTGAGTGAGATCCACGATCTCGACGCGCGAGAGGTCCACGGGCGGTCTGTCGGACGCGCCCGTACAGCCCACCGCGGCCGCGAGCGCAACAAGCATGGATCTCAAGGGTCACCTCCTGGGGGGGTCAAAATGGGGCCTCCTTGCCGCACGGGCGAGCCGGATGCAGGGTTGTCCAGTC
>JBFGDF010000001.1:0-132887 GCA_041580775.1 Gemmatimonadales bacterium | reverse complement strand
CGTTCTACTGGCAGGATCGCAGCGACAATCCGAACTTCACCCCACCCGGGTGGGGGGCGCTCGAAGCGCTTGATCCGTTCACGGCTCCCTACGGGTCGGAGTACCGGGCGGACAGCCTCGACGTTGCCTCGATCGTCGCGCACCCGATGACCGCGGGCGTGACGGCACTCCGGGTCCACAGCTATCACGGCGGCGTCGCGGCCAAGCCTGGCACGACCGTGCTGGCGAGATGGTCGGATGCGTGCCAGACCTGTACGGGCGGGGTCAACGACCCGCTCCTCGGATACCGCGTCGGGTCCATGGGCCAGCGGATCGTCGGCGTCTCGGTCGCGCCGCAGTACCCGGTCTACGGCGGTTACTCGGGGGATTTCTACCGCCTGTGGGGGAACGTGCTGCGGTGGGCCGCGGCCGGCGGACCCGGCACCGCGCTGGCGCGGGCGGCAAATCCGACACTGTGGCCCGCCCGTCAGGTAGCCTCACCTGCAGTGCCCCGCGTTGGCGGCGGGAGTGAGGTGCGGCACATCGACCGCTGAGCGGGCGGGAGCGCGCCGAGGCTTGCGCGGCCCCCGCGGTCGCGGGGCCTCGGCGCTCAGCCCAGCAGCGTCAGGAAGACTCCCGCCGCCACCGCCGACCCGATCACCCCCGCCACATTCGGTCCCATCGCGGGCATGAGCGGGTTTACCCGTCCGTCGGTTTCCTCTGACACGAAGCGCTGCACCACCCGCGCCGCCATGGGCACGGCGGACACGCCCGCCGCGCCGATGCACGGGTTGATCTTCCGGCGCAGGAACAGGTTCAGGAACTTGGCGAACAGAATCCCGCCGGCGGTGCTGCACGCGAACGCCACCGCCCCCAAGAGCATGATGAGGATCGTGCGGAACGCCAGGAAATGCTCGGCCCCCATCGTCGCGCCCACCACCAGCCCCAGGAACAACGTCACGATGTCGATCAGCGGTCCCCCCGCGGTCTTCCGCAGGCGGTCCGTGACGCGGCTCTCGCGCAGCAGGTTCCCGAACATCAGCAGGCCGATCAGCGGCGCAGCCGTGGGAACGGCGAGCGACGCCAGAATCCCGGTCACGATCGGGAAGACCACCGCGGCCGTCTGCGACACCGGAATGGCCTGTGGCATGTCGATGGCGCGTTCGTGCCTGGTCGTTAGGAGCCGCAGGATGGGCGGCTGGATGATCGGCACGAGCGACATGTACGTGTACGCCGCCACCGCCACGGGGCCCAGCAGATGGGGCGCGAGTTGCGAGGCCAGGAAGATGGACGTGGGACCGTCCGCACCGCCGATGATGCCGATGGACGCCGCTTCCTGCGGCGTGAATCCCAGCAGGTACGCGGCGCCCAGGGCCGCGACCACGATCCCGAGCTGCGCGGCGGCTCCGAGCAGGAACGTGAGCGGCCGCCCCAGCAGCGGCCGGAAGTCGGTGAGCGCGCCGACGCCCAGGAAGATGAGCGGCGGCAGCAGCTCGGTCCGGATCCCGGCTTCGTAGATCAGCGCGACGATCCCCTCGCCGTACGCGCCCATGTCGGCGAGCGGCAGATTGGCGAGGATCGCGCCGAAGCCGATCGGGATGAGGAGGAGCGGTTCGTACTGTTTGCGGACGGCGAGGTAGATCAGCAGCCCGGCGATGGCGAACATCGCGAGGTTGCCGACCGTGAGCCCCGCGAGACCCGACTGCCGCAGCAGCTCGCGCATGGCCTCCATGGCCGCGGCCTCAGCCGATCACGAGCAGGGGTCGCGTGGCATCGACCTCGTCGCCCACCTTGGCGTTGAGAGCCGTGACCGTGCCGGCGCGCGGCGCCTTGATGTCGTGGGTCGCCTTCATCGCCTCGACCTGCGCCAGCACGGCGCCCGCACTGACCACATCCCCGACCTTGACGCGGACATCCACCACGTCGACGAAGCCCGCGAACGTCGAGAACACCGGCGTCCCGCTCGCGATCCCCGCGGGCACGGCCGGGCCAACTCCCCCAGCTGCCGCGGCGTCCGGGGGCTCCAGCGTCACGAGGAACGTCCGCGTGGAGCCGTTCTCTTGCACCGTGCACCGCGTCGTGAACGGCGCGGTCAGGCGCGCCGCGAGCGGTGCGGGGAGCGGCTCCGCGGCCGGCGCCGGTGCGGCCAGCCGCTTGAGTGGGATGTCGACCTTGGCGTTGCCCGTCAGCAGGCGGATGCCCTCGTTCACGTCCATGCTCTTGCCCGGTACCATCGCCGAGAGCACCAGAAAGACGTTCCGCTCGGTCTGCGGAAGACCGCGCTCGGCGAGCGCCTGGCGCGCCGCGGGGATGTTGTTCGGGGCCGCGGCGAGCGGGTCGCCGTCGAACACCGGCTGCCCGAGCTGCGCCGCCGCGATCCGGACCACGTCCGGATCGGGGGACAGGGGGGTCTTCCCGAAGTAGCCCAGCACCGCCTTGCCGTAGCCAGGGTCGATCTTCTTCCACCGGCCATACAGCACGTTGTTGAACGCCTGAAGCCAGTACTGCTGACTGCCGGGCGTCACGCTCGTCCAAGCGCCCCCCGCCTCCACCACGACCGGAAACTCGGCAAGCACCTCGGAGTAGCGGTCGAGGATGCCCGCTTTCTTCATCATGTGCACGTTGGGCCCGATCGCGCCGCCGGGCATGGGAAAGCCCAACACCCGCGCGTCCGCCGTGGTCGTCGTGGGATCGAAGTCGTACTCGTCGAGCGCGTCGGACAGCATTCCCTCGATCTCGGCCAGCTTGGACAGATCGAGATCGAGCGTGTAGCCGGTGCCCTTGAGGGCGTGGGCCACGGAACGCGCATCCGGCTGCACCGTCCCGCTGGCGAGCGGACGGACGGACACGTCCACGCCATCCGCGCCGCCCTCGATCGCCGCCATGTAGCAGGCGACCGCCGTGCTCGCCGTGTCGTGCGTGTGCATCCAGAGCGGCATCTCGGGCGGCATGCGCTGCTTGAGCCCGCGGGCGGTCTCGTAGATCGTGCGGGGATCCGTGGTCCCGCTCGCGTCCTTGAGACAGAGGCTGTCGATCTGCACGTCGCTCTCGAGCAGGCGCCGCCCGATGTCGATGTAGAACGCCGGCGTGTGCACCGTGTCCGACGCGAACGGCAGTCCCATGAGCGCGATCGTCGCCTGATGGTGCATCCCGGCATCCACGATCGGCCGGCCGGTTTGTACCAGGTTCCGGACGTCGTTCATGTAGTCGAAGTTCCGGTCCCACGTCGTGCCGGCGGCGCGCATGAGCGTGGCCTGCAGCGCGAGTCCCTCCAGCGACTGGGTCGTCAACGTGACCCCGGACACCGACCGCGTCAGGATCTGGAGATCCGCGTCGGGCCCGACCGCTTCGCGCAGGCGCTCCATGTCGTCGAAGGGATCTTCCGCCAGGTAGAACAGCGGCGCCTGGAAGCGCGCCCCACCGCCGAACTCGAAATGCCGGATCCCCGCCCGCGCGGCCGCCTGCATCGTGGGCAGAAAGTCCTCGAGCCGCACCTTGCCGCCGAACGTGCTCTGCAGTCCGTCGCGAAACGGCGTGAACATGACGCGAATGGTCTTCGCGGACGACGTGAAGATCATGGAGCCTCCTCGATCTTCGTGATCGTGGCGCCGGGAAAGGCGGCGGCGGCCGCGGTACTGATCGCGGCGACGATCGCGGGATCGGTCGATGCGGAAACGGGCGCCGGCGCGGCGGGCAACAGCACCATCAGGCCGCGCATCAGCAGGGCGAGCGCCCCGAGCAGCGCGAACACGGCCGTCAGGGCCGTGAGACAGACGAGGAACAGATCGGGCGTTTGCACGTGTCTCTCCACCCCACCCGCGAAGGCGCCGACGACCGTCTGCCTCGGCGGTTCCGCGGCTACCGCGATCGGGTCCTCCCCTCCCAACAATAGACGGCCAGAACCGGCCTGGGCAACCGGGGGCGACTACCGGGAACGGAGGATCACTCGCCCGGTCGTAAACGGCCGCGGGTACCCGTCGAGCAGCAGCTCCAGGTGCGGGCCGAGCCCGGCCACGCGCCCCTCCGCCACCACGCGGGGCGGAGCGTCCCCCGATTCTTGACAGAGCGCCACGTCGCGCCCGAGCACCAGCGAACGCTCCCGGTAGCGGGCGAACAGGTCCTCGGGGCCGGCGGCCCGCAGCGTCTCATAGTTGCGGGCCAACGTCCCGAGCAGGCGGTGCAGCACCGGACCCAGCCGGCAGGCCTCGGGGTCGCTGCCCCCGGCACGGAGCGCGGTCACCGCGGGCACGAACGGGGTAGGGGGCACGTCAGGGACAACCTCCACGTTGAGCCCGATGCCCAGGATCGCCCGGATCGCGGCGGCCCGGGTCTCCACGTGCGTGAGGATACCACAGACCTTGGCGCCATCGAGCAGGATGTCGTTCACCCACTTGATGCCCGCGCGACCGGCCAGCCCGGGCAGACCGTCGATTGCCTCCACGACCGCCATGGCGCCCAGGGCCAGGATCGCGATCGGCGAGCGGACGGCGTCGGCCGGTGGGGTGAGCCAGAGCGAGAGATGCAGATTCCCGGGCAGCGCGGCCCAGGGACGCCCGCGTTGGCCGTGCAGGCCGCGCCCCGCGCCAGCCAGACACACGATACCGTCCGGCAGGTCCGCGCCCTCGCGGCTCAGGGCCACCAGCGTGTCGAACTGGGATCGATCAGCGGACTCGGCGGCGAAGAGGCAGGGCCAGCGCGTTTCCGCCGATGTGGACGCGACGTATCGCGGCCGGGAGCCGAACAGCCGCTCCGCGAACATGTCGCCCCCCGGCAACGCGCTCCGCGGTGCGGTCCACGGACCCACGGGCGGGGGAGCGATCCGCTCGCCGAACGCCCTGTTGTCGGTGCACACGATCATCGCGTGTGTCGCCCCGTGACGGAACCCGGCAAAGATGCGGCGCGAGCGGGAATGGGGCTACCGCGGGCGGCCGTGCCTACCCCAGCACGACGTGGACCTCGTGCTCGAGTCCGTCGTCGGCGAGGGGAACCAGCGCGCCGGCCGCCAGAGGGGTTCCGTCCAGTCGGACGTGGGCCACCCCGCGACAGACGCGCTTCGGATTCTCGACCAGAATCCGATAGCGCGAGGCGCCGTGACGATAGACGATCTCGAAGCCCTTCCAATCGCGGGGAATGCACGGATCGATCGCGAGCGCCGCCCCGCGTTTGCGGAATCCCAGAATCGACTCCAGGCCCGCGCGGTAGAGCCAGCCGGCGGCCCCCGTATACCACGTCCAGCCTCCCCGTCCGACGTGGGCGGGAGCGGCGTAGATATCGGCGGCGATCACGTAGGGCTCCACCTTGTACCGATGCGCGCTCGCACGACGGCTCGCATGGTGAATCGGATTCAGCAGAGCGAAGAGCTCGACGCTCTTGTCGCCCTCGCCGAGCTGCGCAAAGGCCATGACCGACCAGATCGCGGCATGGGTATACTGCCCACCGTTCTCCCGGATCCCGGGCACATAGCCCTTGATGTACCCGGGATCGTGGGGGGTCCGGTCGAACGGCGGGGCGAAGAGCAGCAGGAGCCGGTCGGCCCGGCGAACCAGCCGCCGTTCCACGGACTCCATCGCCTGGCGTGCCCGGTCCGGATCGCCGGCGCCGGACAGCACCGCCCAGGACTGGGCAATCGAATCGATCTGACATTCGTCGTTCTGCGCCGATCCGAGCGGCGTGCCGTCGTCGAAGAAGGCCCGCCGGTACCATGCGCCATCCCACGCCTCGTGCTCCAGCGCCGTCGCCAGCGCTGCGGCCCTCTGGCGCCAGCGTGCCGCCCGCTCCCCCTCGGCGCGGTCATCGGCGATCCGGGCGAACTCGTTCAAGGTCACATGGAGAAACCACCCCAGCCACACACTCTCGCCCCGACCCGCGCGCCCGACCCGGTTCATCCCGTCGTTCCAGTCGCCCGCCCCCATCAAGGGGAGTCCATGCCTGCCCGCCTCCAGACTCCGGTCCAGGGCCCGCGCACAATGTTCGAACAAGGTCGAGCGCTCGTCGGACACCTCAGGCGCGAAGTAGGATTCCTGCTCGTGCTCGTCGAGGACCGGACCGCGGAGCCACGGGATCGCCTCGTCGAGCACGCCCCAGTCCTCGGTCACGGTGAGATAGCGTACCACCGCGTAGGGCAGCCACAGGAGGTCGTCGGAGATCCGCGTCCGGACGCCGCGCCCGGTGGGGGGATGCCACCAATGCTGCACGTCGCCCTCGGGGAACTGGCGGGCCGCCGCCCGCAGGAGGTGGGCGCGCGCGATATCGGGCCGCGTCACCAGCAGTGCCATGACGTCCTGCAGCTGGTCGCGGAACCCGTAGGCCCCCCCGGACTGGTAGAAGGCGGAGCGGGACCAGAGGCGGCAGGAGAGCGTCTGATACAGCAGCCAGCGATTGAGCAGCAGATCCATCGACGGGTCCGGCGTGCGGACCTGAACCGCACCAAGCACGGACTCCCACCGATCCTGGACCTGACGGAGCACCGCGGTGCTGTCCTTCCCACGGTATCGGGTAATCAGCGTGCGCGCCTCCTCGGGACTCTCCCCCTGTCCCAGCAGGAACAGCACCTCGGCGCCCTGGCCGGGCGGCAGTTCCACCTCCGTCTGCAGCGCCACGCAGGGGTCCAGGGTCGCGCCGACCGCGCCCGAGAGCTCGTCGCCCCGCTCGAGCGAGGCCGGGTGCTCGAAGCTCGCATTCCGGCCCAGGAACTCGAGGCGGTCACAGGTCCAGGACGTCTGGCGCCCGCCCAGGTCGGCGAAGGCGACCCGATCCGCGAATTCCCCGTTCCAGGGGTTGCGGGCGAACGCGGCGCCGGTCGCGCGATCGATCTCGGTGACCACGTACGGCGCGGACCGGCTGCGCGTGACGCCCAGCACCCACTCCGCATAGGCCGTGATCGACAACCGGCGGGTGCGACGGGATCGATTCACCAACGTGAGACGCGAGATCTTGATCGGGTCGCCCGGCGGCACGCACTGCAGCAGCTCCAGCGCGATCCCGTGGGACGTGTGCTCGAAGCGGCTGTACCCCTGACCGTGCCGGACGACGTAGGGCGAGGTGTCTTCGCGGATCGGAAGACACGTCGGTCCCCAGATCAGACCGCTGTCCAGATCGCGCACGTAGAACGCCTCGCCCGGCGTGTCGCTCACCGGATCGTTCGACCACGGCGTCAGCTTGTTCTCGCGGCTGTTGTCCGCCCAGGTGTAGCCGCTGCCCGACTCGGAGACCTGGAACCCGAACTGCGGATTCGCCACGACGTTGATCCAGGGAGCCGGTGTCCACTGGCCCTGGCCCAGCAGCGTGACGTACTCGTGGCCGTCGCGCGAGAACCCGCCGAGGCCGTTGAAGTACTGGAGGTCGAGCGTGGGCGGGGGCGCCGGTTCCGCCTCGTCGCGCGGCATGCGGAACCGGGGCCGCACCGGCCCGGGCCGCGAGCGGTCCACGCGGATCACCTGCTCCGCCAGCGTGCCGGCGCTCGCGAGGACCACGACGCGCGCCGCTGCGCGCAGTAGGAGCACGTCCTGCGCGGGCAGCAGATCTTCCCGGAGCACGAAGACGTTGCCGAGGGCGCCGTCCCGTTCACCGCCAAGGGCGGACTGACTCGCCCGCACCATGGCTTCGAACGCGACCTGAAAATCCTGAGCGTAGGAGGTGCCCTTCGCGTTCAGAATGACCAAGTCGGACGGGATCCCCTTGAGCTGCCAGTACTCGTGGGCCCGCAGCAGGTGCCGCGCGACGTCCCGCTCTTCCTCCCGCTCGACGCGGACCACGGCAATCGGCAGATCGCCGGAGATGCCGTGCGCCCAGAGCCCGGAGGGCCCCCGACGGTTCGTGGCCAGCTCCTCGGCCGTGATCCGCAGGGTGCGATCACTGTAGAGCATGCGATTGGCCAGACGCTGGAAGAGATGCGCTTCGTCCTGGGTGATCCGGAGGTGGTGCAGCTGGACTTGCGCGTACGTCCAGGCCAGCGAGCTCTCGCGCTCGAACGTCTCCGGCTGGCGGTACTTCTCCGCGAGGTCGAGGGCGTCCTCCCGCGACGGGGCCACGAGCGTGGTGAAGACGAGCCGGACCGTCCCGCCGGGCGGGAGTGCGACCCGATACCGCAGACTCACGATGGGATCCAGAATCGTCCCCGTCGTATTCGTCAGCGGCACGCCCTCGATCACCGAGACCGGCGTCCGGATTCCGCGACCCCGACCCAGAAAGCGGGCGCGGTCGCTCTCGTACTGACAGGCGCCGACCACCTCCCCGTCAATCGCGGCGACATGCGCGAGCCAGGGTTGGGGCTCGTCGGCCGCGCGGGGGCGGCGAGTCGCCAGGAGCGCCTCGAGCTCCGCCACGAAGCCGGTTTCCACGAAGAGGTTCGAGAACGCGGGATGGGCCTCGTCCGCGCCCTGCTCGGCCAGGGCCACCTCGGCATAGGACGTGACATCGATCTCCCGATCACGGTCTTCGAGATTCGTCACCGTCAGCTGGCGCAGCTCGGCGTCGTCCTCGGGCGACACCACGATCTCGAGCGTGATCGACAGCGACCGGTCGCGCTGCATGATCTTGGCCCGGTCCTCGGCGTACACCACGTTGTACTTGTCCACTTCAGTACCGCTCGGCTGAAACCCGGCGGACCAGACCCCCCCGGTCTTCGCGTCCCGCAGGAAGAGGAAGCTGCCCCAGCAGTCCCGGGTCGTGTCTTCACGCCAGCGCGTGACCGCGAGGCGGCGCCACCGGCTGAAGCCGGCGCCCGCCGCCGTGATCATCACCAGATACCGGCCGTTCGAGAGGAGATGGGTGCGTGGCGGGATATCGTGCGGCGATTCGAACCGCCGCAGCGTCGGGGGCACCAGGTCCCGCACGTGCACCGCCACCCGGACCTCTTCGCCCCGTGGTCGCGTGACGGCCACCGCCCGCGGGGTGCGTTCCTGCAGCAGCAGCTCCGACGCCTGGATCATGGGGTGCGCGTGGAAGCGACGCCGGGTGAGGCCCCGGTGCACCACGTTGCCCAACGACACGATGGTCATGCCCTGATGGTGCGCCATGTACGCCCGCACCACGGCCACCTGTTCGTCCTCGGGAAGCCGCGACGGGGTGAAATCCAGGGCCTCGTAGAACCCGTAGGCGCCGCGGGCCCCGGCCGCTTCGAGGCGGGCGATGTTGGCGATCGCCGCCTTGGGATCGACCATCGCCGCGAGGGCGGTGGCGTAGGGTGCCACCACCACGTCCTCGAAGAGCCCGCGCTTGAGTCCCAGACCGGGCACGCCGAAATCCGAATACTGATAGGTGAGCTTGACGTCGCGGACGTTGTAGGCCGACTCGGACACGCCCCAGGGCACCCCGCGTTCCGCGCCATAGCGAATCTGGCGCGCCACCGCGAGGTGGCTCGTGAGATCCAGCAGGCTGCGGGCAGGTTGCTCCATCACCAACAGCGGCATCAGGTACTCGAACATCGATCCCGACCAGGAGACCAGCGCCGCCCCGCGCCCCACCGGCGTGAGCGACCGGCCCAGCAGGAACCAGTGACGCGGCGACACGTCGCCCTTGGCGATGGCCACGAAGCTCGTCAGCCGTGCCTCCGAGGCCAGCAGGTCGTAGCAGCTGGGGTCGAGCGTGTTGTCGGCCGCCCGGTAGCCGATGGAGAACAGCTTGCGCGAGGCATCGAACAGGAAGCGGAAGTCCATTGCCTCCGCCAGCTGTTCCGCCTGCAGGGCGATGGCCGAGAGACGGTGCGCGAGCGTGACTACCGCGGTCGCGGGTCCGTCGTCCGCCCGAAACGTGTCGCGATCGCGGGCGTGACTCCGGACGGTGTCCCGCACGGCGGTCGCCCAGGCCAGGATCTCCGAGCCGGACTCGTGCCCGGCGGCGGCCAGGGTGCGGACGATGTCCAGCAAGTTCTCCGCGCGGGTCTCCAGCTGTTCGAACCGGGAATCCCAGTCGTCCGTCGACGAGGGGGGATCCTCCAGCACGGCCGACATCGCGTCGAGGGCCTCGCGCACGTGCAACGCCGTGACCACTTCGCTGCGCGCGCCGACGGAGGACCGGTCGACCCCTTCAAGCACCGGCGCAAGCGCGTCGCGGATCCCGTCCAGCACGTGGGACCCCAGCCGTGGTCCGCCGCCGAGCTGGCGGCATCCCTGCGCCAGCGCCATGAGGTGCCCCGCGAGGTTCCCGCTGTCGACGGTGGAAATGTAGAGGGGATCGAGCGGGCGGAGGTCGCGCGTGTCGTACCAGTTGAAGAAATGACCGTGGGACCGGCGCATGGTGGTCATGGTCTCCAGGGTCGCCTCCAGCCGTTCCACCATGTCCACGATCCCGATCCAGCCGAAGTCGTGGGCGACCATCGTGCTCAGGAGATACAGCCCCATGTTGGTCGGTGACGTCCGGGTGGCGACCACCGGCTCGGGGTCTTCCTGGAAGTTGTCCGGGGGGAGCGCGTGCTCCTGCTCGGTCACGAACGTCTCGAAAAAGCGCCAGGTGCGCCGCGCGACGAGCCGCAAGGTGCGCTGCTCCTCGGGCAGCAGGCGGTGGCGTTCGGCGACCTTCATCGGCAGGCTGAGTCGCCACGCCAGGACAGGTGCCAGCCCCCACAGGAGCACCAACGGGCCGGCCACCGGCCACGCCTGCGGCTTGACCAGGATGAACAGCACGCCGACGCCCAAGGTGAGCACCAGGCTCCCCCGCAAGTGCGCGTAGAAGGCGCGCAGTGTGAGGTTGGCGCCGTAGCGGGCCTGGGCGGCGGGGACCCATTCCAGGAGATGCCGCTCCGTGACATAGAGCCGCCCGAGCGTGCGCCCCACGGCATCCGTGATGTACCAGGCCCGGTGCGCCAGCGTCGCGACCGCGAGGAGCACCTGGAGCGAGGCGAGCTTGAGGTCGCGCCCGGTGGCGTGCAGGTGGTGGCGTTTGGAGAACCCCTGTCGGCGCGGAATCAGCCCGTCGACCACCGGCGTGAACGCCGGCAACGCGAGGGCGACCAGGAACAGACCGGTCCACAGCAGCGGGGAGACGCCGGGCAGCGTCCAGGCGGCGACGGCAAGCAGAAGCGCCGACGGGTCGGACAGGCTGCGGCGCAGGTTGTCCAGCATCTTCCAGCGGCCGTGGGCGGGGATGCGCCGTCGCTGTGTCCCCCCAGGTCCGTGATCCCGCTGGCCGAGAATCCAGGGGAGCAGCTGCCAGTCACCCCGCACCCAGCGGTGGGTCCGGCGGACGGCCACCTCATAGTTGGTGGGGAACTCCTCGAACAAGTCGATGTCGGTCACCAGACCAGAGCGGGCAAACAGCCCTTCGAACAGGTCATGACTGAGCAGCGCGTTCTCCGGTACGCGGCCCGCCAGCGCCGTCTCGAACGCGTCGATGTCGTAGATCCCCTTGCCCGTGTACGATCCCTCGCCGAACAGGTCCTGATAGACATCGGAGACCGCGGCGGCATAGGGATCCACGCCCCCGGGGCCCGAAACGATCCGCTGGTAGGTCGTACTGCCCGGTCCCGTGGGCAGGGATGGCGTGATCCGCGGCTGGAGGATCCCGTACCCCTCGACCACGCGGCCCAGCTCGGGGTCGATGCGCGGCCGATTCAACGGATGGGCCATGGCCCCTACGAGGCGGTAGGCAGCGCGGCCGGGAAGGCGAGTGTCGGCATCCAGCGTGATGACATAGCGCACGCCATCCGGCACCGTGGGCGGGCGGCCCTCGACGGGGATGAAAGTGGTATCCGAAGCACCACGGAGCAGCTGGTTCAATTCGTGCAACTTCCCGCGCTTGCGTTCCCAGCCGATCCACTTCCCCTCCTTCGCGTTCCAGAGGCGCCGCCGGTGCAGGAGGATGAACCGGTCTCCGCCCTCCCCCGGATTCCCGTACTGGTCGTTGAGACCCGCGATCCCGTCTGCCAGCGCCGCGAGGAGCTCCTCATCGCCAGGCATGTGTTCCCGGGTGGCGTCCGTCCAATCGGTGAGGAGGGCGAAATGGAGATGGCCGCCGGGATTCGCCAGGTAGTGCACCTGAAGCCGTTCGATGGCCTCCTCGATGTCCGCGTGATTCGCGAGCAACGTGGGGACGACCACCATGGTGCGCAGCTCGGCCGGCACGCCGCGCGCGAGGTCGAGCTTGCAGAGCGACCGGGGGGGCACGATGACGGCGACCAGCCGATGGACGACGGACACCGCGATATCGGAGGCGGGGACGAGCGCGAGGATCGCCAGGAGCAGGAGGATCGGGAGCCCGACCCCGGCGCTCCACGTCACGAACAGGGGGCCGGCGAGCACGAGCACGGTGAGCAGCGCGATGAGGCCGAAGTAGCCGGAGGTCGCGCGCGCGCGCCACGCGCGCCGAACGCGAACGCGCAGCGGCGCGCGATACCCTAACTGGGCCTCGAATGCCCAGCGGCCACGCGACACCAGGTAGTATCCCGGATCCTCTTCCCGGTGCTCAGGAATGGCGAGCGCCCCTGCCGGCGCTTCCGACGCGGCGCGGGCCGCGTCGCGACCGGTGCCTGAGGAGGCACGCTCGCGCCGGTGTTGGGCCTCGCGGGCCAGCGCCACCGCCTGGCGCGCCACGTCCAATTCCGACCAGGTCGAACTCCGGGACAGCTCCTCGACCGCCCCTCGGTACTTGTCCCGCGTGGCGAAGTCCATGGCGGCGAACCCCGGTACCGCGCGGAGGGTCTCGTCCACCAGACTCACGCTCTCGAAGAACTCCGGCCAGCTGACGGAGGACATCCACCGCATGCTGGTGATGATGTTCCGGACGGTGACGTTTGCGGCGGCCTGAGCCTGATGGACCTGCGCCACGACTTCGCCAGGAGAAGTGCCCTGGGCGGCCAGGTGTTCGTTCAGCCAGTCGAGAGCCGGCGTGACCGACAGCGTCTGGTCACGGAGCCGCTGCAGCAGTTGCACGGCGAAGGCACTGTCCAGGGGACCGCGGCCCAGCCCGCGCAGCACCTCGTCCACGGGCTCCGCCGGCCCGCCACTGAGGCCGAGCAGACGATCGGCGACCGCGTCGGCGCTGGCGCGCCCCTGACGCGCGCGGATGATCAGCTCCGACAGCCGCCGCAGGTTCTCCAGCAGGGCCACGCGCAGGTGGATCGCGGTCGCCCACAGCTCGCCGATGCCGAGGGGCTGGACGCGTTGGTATGCGCGCACGAAGGCTTTCAGCGTCTCCACGTCGAATCGACTGTCGGTGTGGGCGACATACGCCCATGCCAGCCCGTAAACCCGCGGGTAGCCGCCGAGGTGATGGCCCTCGGCGATCTTCGGGAGGAGACGGTAGAAGCTGCCGGGGAGATGATCCCGGATCTCCCGAATCTGCCCGTCCACGACGTGGAAGTTGTCGAGGAGCCATTCCTCGGCTTGCGTGATCTCTCGCTTCTGTCGTACCGCCTCCACGATGTTCCGGTACCCGGCGAGCAGCACCTTCCCGTTCTGGCGAACGCGGGGGAGGAGCCGGCGTCCTCGTGCGCCTGCGCCGGCGGTGGGTTGGGCGGCGGCCAGCGTCTCGGCATGTTGCTGCAGCCGATCGCTGCCGAACACCTCGGCCCGGATCGGCTGCTCCAGGCGAGCAGCGGCCGCGGCCGTGGCGTCGACGCGGTTCACGCGCAGTGGAGGGCCCGGCCGCCCGAACGGGCGTACGAGATCGAGGAGTCGTGGTCCTGGGTTGGATGTGCAGGCATCGGCATCCACGGAGCGTGTCGATGGGACTGCGGCTACGCGTGCCCCCGGTCAATCATACATGATCGCCGCGGGCAGCAACATCAGCAGGGCGGGGGAGATGCGCCCGATCGGCGCGGCGATCCGGCGCGCTCACGGGCGTGCGGTGCGTGATGTTGCAGGGGAGCCGCGGCGTCGGCCGCGGCCTGCTGAGGACCAACTCAATCGCGCAGCGCCCGCGCCACGAACTCGTTCAGGTCGGAGAGATCCCGCTCACCCTGGAAGCGACGGCCGTTGATGAAGAAGGTCGGTGTTCCAAACACCCCGGCCTCCCAGGCATCCAGCAGATCGCGCGCAATCACCGGTCGCGTGGCGCGCGTGGCCACGCAGCGCGCGAACGCGGCGGTGTCGAGCGCCGCCGCCGTCGCCGCCTGGTGAAGGCCGTTCGGGGACAGGTCGATCGAGTCGCGCAGCAGGGCGGACCGATACTCCCAGAACCGTCCCTGGGCGTGCGCGCACTCGACGGCTTCAGCGGCCGGCACCGCCCGCGGGTGCAGTCGGAGATTGGGAAAGTTGCGGACCACGTAGCGTACGCTGTCGCCCCAGCGGGCGAGCAGGGGCGGCAGGACGTCCACAGCATGGCGTCGGCAGAACGGACACTGATAGTCCGTGAATTCGATGATCGTGACCGTCGCTCCGGCGGGCCCGGTCGCGGGGCGTCCGCTGGTGTCCACGGTGGCACGCGGCGCCAGCTCCCACACCGTTCCCGGGTCCGCCGCGGTACGGCCGGCTTCGGCGGGATGGCGGAAGGTGCGCAGGCCGACATAGACGCCAAGCCCTGCCAGCATCCCGACGAGCACCGCGACGACCGTCACCGTCAGCCGGCGGACCGAAAGATCGATCGTGAGATCGTCGCCTTGGCGCGTGATACGCATGGGCGGATAGTCGTCTCGTCGACGCTCGCCGTCCAGCACATAGGGGATTTGGTGACTCCGGATTCTGCTTGCTCGGGTCGGAGCCGCGTCCTACGTTGGCCCCGTTGCCTCCTCTCGAGAAAGGACGTGCCCTATGCGCCGGTCCCGTCTCTTTGGTTTCTCGGTGGCCAGTTTCGTGTTGACGATCGCCGCGGCCTACGGGATTGCCGCCTGTGGCGGCGGCGCACTCGAGTCGTGCCCCAGCAACGGCCTCGTCTGCACCGATTGTGGGGGCTCGGGTGATTGCAACATCCAGTGTGCGGCGGACGAGTTCTCCTTCTGCGGCAACTTCGGGTTCTTCGACGATCCCGGCCTGCGCTGCGCGTTCTGCGACAGTCGCGCCGACCCGTTTGCCGCGCGGGCGCCGATCGAGCCCTAGCCCAGGCGGTGGGAGTCCGGCGGGTTCGCGGAGGTGGCGAGCCGGTGACGCCCGCGATCTGTTGTAACCGCGTGATGGCGGCGCCGCCACGAGCGCCACCCCGTCCGCCTGGCCCTCCCGCCCCGCATCCCGTATCGTAGAAGGCGCGGGTTGCGGGAGGGGACGACATGGCTGAGCCGGTCAAGCGGAGATCCCGGCTCCGGAAGGCGTGGGAGAACCTGGTCCTCCGGTCAGCGGTGTACTACGCGCTGCTGCTCGGTGGGGCGGTGGCCCTCTGGCGTTGGTTCCCCACGGAGGTGCGGTTCCTCACCGGCGATCTGCTGGGGGATCACGTGGGCGCGGCCGGCGCCGGCGGGATCGACGCTTTCCAGAGCGTCATCACCCAGCCGCTCTTTGGTGGCGCGTGGTCCACCGACATGCGGGCGGCCAGCGTCGCGATGACTGTGGCCGGCCTGTTCGCGCTGCCGGTCGCCTGGATCTACATCCTCACGCGGCAGAAGAAGGGCTTCCGCCAGTCCCAGGTCCACACCCTGATCATGCTGCCCGTGGTGGTGGCCGGCGTGGTGGTCCTGGTGAAGAACAGTCTGGCGCTGGCCTTCAGCTTGGCTGGGATTGTGGCGGCCGTGCGGTTCCGCAACACGCTGGAGGACAGCAAGGACGCGGTGTACATCTTCGTGTCCACGGGCATCGGGCTCGCCGCCGGGGTGGACCTGCCGGTGGCCATCGCCCTCTCCATCATCTTCAATGTCGTCTCGCTCGCGCTCTGGTATTCGGACCTGGGCCGCAGCTCGGCGGCACTCGAGGGCGGCGTTGCCGAGCGGCGGCTGGAGCAGGCGCGGGCCCACGCCAACCGCCCGAGCGGGTTCGTGCAGATGCTGGACGAGGAAGTGCTCGAGGCCATGTCCGCCGATCAGCTCGACGCCCTGGCCGAGCGGGCCCGGCGCCGGCGCCGGCGCCATGCGCCCGATCGCCAGTTCCAGCGGTTCGAGACGCGGCTCCGCGTGCGCACCACGGACGTGGACGCGGCGATGCGCGCCACGGAGCCGCTGCTGCCGCAGTACGTCAAACGCTGGAAGTTCGGCAGCGTGGTGCACGAAAGCGACGGCACCCACGTCATCGAGTACGCCGTCCAGTTCAAGAAGAACGCCGTCACGAGGGAGCTCGTCAACGTGCTGCAGGTCCGCGGGGCGCCGGCGATCGTGGGCGTGGAAATCCGGTGAACGGGATGACGGTAAGACGGAATGACGGAATGACGGGATCGCGCGCGGGTGTCTACCTCGTCGCGGTGGCGGCAGCGCTGGGGACGAGCGCCGCCCCCGCCAGGGCCCAGGCGGACACCGCCCCCGCGCCGGCGGACTCCGTCCACGCCGGGGTCCTGTTCGAGTCCGACGCTCCCCGGCAGCTGCGGTTCGCGGGCGATCTGCGGACGCTGCTCAACGACCGGGATTCGCTCAAGGCGGAGTACCATCCGTTCACGCTCGTCTATCGGGCCGGCGACGCGGCGCCCGAGTCGGTGGCGGTCCGTCTCCGGACGCGCGGCCACTGGCGGCGCCAGAAGCGGAACTGCGACTACCCGCCGCTCCTGCTCAACTTCCCGCAGAGCAAGGTCGAGGGCACCGTCTTCGCCGGGCAGAACCGGCTCAAGCTCGTGACCCCGTGCCGCCCGAGCCGGCGTGACTACGAGCAGTACGTGCTGGGGGAGTACCTCGCGTACAAGGTCTACAACCTGCTCACCCCGCTCAGTCTCCGGGTGCGGCTGGCCACCGCCACGTATGTGGACACGACCGGGCGGCAGGACTCGCTCACCACGTACACGTTTCTGCTCGAGGACGCCGGGCAGATGGCGGCCCGCAACGGCGCGCGGCTGCTGGACGCCAAGGGCGGCCGGTTCGCCGACGTGGATTCGCTCCAGCTGGGCCTCGTGGGGGTGTTCCTCTACCTGATCGGCGGGACGGATTGGTCGCTGAGCGGGCTACACAACATGGAGCTCGTGCAGCACGTGGAGCGCGGCTGGTTCTATCCCGTGGCCTACGACTTCGACTGGACGGGGATCGTGAACGCCCGCTACGCGACGCCCGACGCCCGGCTGCGCATCCGGTCCGTACGGGACCGCCTCTACCGCGGGCGGTGTCTGAGCGAAGCGCACTGGAGCACCGTGCTCGGCACGTTCCGGAACCGGCAGGCCGAGATCTATGCGCTCTACGAGAACCTGCCGGGGCTCGATCCGCGGTACGTCGAGGAGACCCGCCGCTATCTCGACGACTTCTATCGGGTGATCGACGATCCGCGCAAGCTGTCCGGCGAGCTGATACGCCGCTGCCGCCAGGAGGAAGGCATCTAGGGCCGCGGCAGCGGGACGGCCGTCCCCACGCCGGTGACGACGCTGAACGCACCGTCTTCCCACAGCAGTCCCTGAAACGCGCCGAGCGTCTCGAGCGACACGTCAATCACGACCACCCGGCCCTCGTGCAGCGCGGTCACCTGCGGGAGGTCCGTGTGGCCCACCACCATGGCGGACGCGCCGTAGAACCGCAGGACGGTATCCAGCTCGTCCGCGGTGGCCGCGGGGTAGCGGCCTTCGCGGGCGCCGACGTAGCCACGGTACCAGAGCGGACCGGCGCTGCCCAGCAGCAGGTGCGGCACGTCGCTGAACGCCAGCGCCGTCGACGAGAGGTCGAGACTGGTCCGGCCGATCGCGTTCAGCGTGGGGATGTCGAGGCCGCGGGCGGCGAGCTCTGGCGCGAGCCCGCCATGCACGAACACGAGGTCATTGAGCTTGAGCACGAACGGCTTGCTGCGAAGCCAGCGGCCCAGCTCCATGTCGGGCCCGAACAGGTCCGGATAGCGGATCCCCGTGTAGCGGACGATCCCGCTGGTGTACTTCTGATGGACGTACCGCAGGTCGTCGCGCATCACCATCATCTCGTGGTTCCCCAGCGTGAGGTGCACGCGGCCGCCCGCCCGCTCCGCCTCCTGCTCGAGGCGGTGCAGCAACCACAAGCATTCGGTGACGCGGTCGCCCCGGTCGACGACGTCGCCGAGGACCACCAGGTGCCCGGTTCCCCAGCTCCAGCGACCCGTGCTGTCGATCACGCCGGCCCGCGTCAGGAACGCGACGAGCGCGTCGTACTCTCCGTGGATGTCGCTGATGGCGAGAATGCGTGGCACGCCCGTCCACGTGTCGCGCGCCGGCCGAGGGGGACGGGTCGGCAGCCGGTACCGGACCGTGGAATCCGCGCAACGCCCGGCGAACGCGAGCGTGTCGTGGGCCCGCACGCGGTCGGCCGGGAACGCGCCGCCGCACAGGTAGAACACGATCGCGTGCGTACTGTCCTGCCAGTAGACGTGCGGACCGTCGTCGAGGGAATCGACTGGGAGCGCGACCGCCGCCGGAGCCGGCGGCGTGGAGCGGGTGGCCGCGGGGGATACAAACAGCCCCGCGCCAACGAGGAGCGGGAGGACGCCGATTCGCAGGTGACGCATGGGGGAGGACTCCGGGCTGGGGCTCGGGGATGCGGTCCGCCTCCGGAATCTCGGCCCACGGCAACCGGCGCGGAACCCCCCGGGGGTCCGGCCGATCGCACCGGGTGTGGTCGTGCGTCTCGCTACGCGCGGTCGACCGGCTGCAGCTTGCCGTCCACGATCCGCCGGCCGAACTCCAGGCAGCGGTCGACGGCCAAGGCCTCGCTGGCGTAGGTATTGGGCGCGCGGCACCGTCGGACGCCCGTGCGGCGACCCACCGGCGTAATATGCACCTCGAGCGTCCAGCTTTGCGGTTTGCCCTTGAGTTTGGTGCGGGGCTCGATGACGTATCCGTTATACTCGATGCGGCTGCTCATGGTCCTCCCGGGTTGGGGTCTCGGCCGTCTCCGTCTCGGCCGTGGGCTCGGATGCCTCCGTCTCGCGGGCCTGTGCCTTCTCCTCGGCGCGCCGGGCGCGCCGCTCCAGCTTGGCCTGGCGCTTCTCACGCTTCTCGGCTTCCCGCTTGCGCTTCGCCGCCGACAGTGGGCCGCGTCTTGCCATCCTCAGCCTCCGCGTTCGTCCTGGGATTGAAACACGTGCACGTCGAGCCACGCCATGAAGCCGCGATCGAGCTCCGCTGCGTCCCGGCCGGGGTGAAACGGCATGACCTCCCACCGCGTGCCGGCGCTCATCAACCACCACGCGGGCGCCGTGGCCCGTTGCGCCCGCTTCTCGTTGGCCGGCAGCCCGTCGTACGACACGAAATGAAAATCGCGGCCGCGGTACCGCAGCCGCCGCTGCTCCACCACCGGCCGGCTCATCGCAGATTCTCCAGGGAGCAGTACGGCACCTGGCCGTCGATGATGCGACGACCGTAGGCGTGGCAGCCGCGAATCGCCGCTTCCTCGCTCTCGAACGTCTTCTTGCCGCTGAACGCGCGTTGTTTGGAGCGGTACGCGATGACGAGATCCAGGGTCCATTGCCGACTGCCACGGATCTGGAACGTGCGGGGCGTGATCGTCCACCCGCGGTACGTGACGGAACTCAACGCCGGCCTCCCGTCATCGGCAGGAGGTCCAGGGTCACGAGCGCGGACTCATACCGCGAGCCCGCCCCCCGCAGCCGCATGAACAGATGCTCCAGCGTCGGCAGGGACCAGACAGTGGCGAGCGTGGTGCCCGCCACCTCCCACGGATCTCCCACGCGAGTTGCGACGCCGTCGGTCGAGCGCACGAAGCCCGCGTAGTTCGCGTAGCGCAGGTACTCCGTCAGGCCGAGGGCCATCCGCGGAGTGGGGCACCGAAAGACGAACGTGAACCGCTGCGGCAGGGGCAGCGTCTCGGCGGCTATCAGATCGAGCCAGCAGCGCCGAGCCTTGATCAGCGAGCCGGCGGAAGCGCCGTCCTGATACTCGTCGGGGAGCGCGGCCCTCACCTGGCCGTCCGGGGGATGCGCCCCAGGAGGACGGCCACCGCCGCCTCGGCATTGTTGGTGCGATCGTGAAACAGGGGCAAGGCGCTCCTCGGGGTGCGTCCGCTCGCCGCGTCCGACGGCGGAAAAAGCAAGAAGCGGGATCAGCGCTCAGGCCGATTCCCGCTTTCGGATCGGTGTCCATCGGGCGACACGCGGACGGTACTCGTCTGGTGAACCATAGCCGGTTGCCGACACCCTGTCAAACGCTCCCGCCGGCCTCGCGCGGCGCGGGATTGCCTTTCGGTCACGGCTCGACTATCTTGGGAGCAAGCCAAGGGGCGTTCGTCGAAGCGCCACAGACACACGCAACGGAATTGCAGGGGAACCGGCAACTGACGCGGTTCCCCTTTTCTCTTGGCAGCACGCCGCACGTTGCGGCACCCCACCGCGGGGACACATCCGCGGACAACACGATGGACGATCGGCCAGTGCGGACATTCCGGACTCCGACGCGCATCAAAACACAAGAGGATGAGGTATGTCACGCATCACTGGCAAGGTGAAGTGGTTCAACGATCAGAAGGGCTTTGGGTTCATCACGCCCGACAATGGTGAAAAGGACTGCTTCGTGCATCACTCGGCGATTCAGGCGACGGGGTTCAAGTCGCTGACCGAGGGCGATGCCGTGGAGTTCGAGATGGTGCAGGGTCAGAAGGGCCCGGCCGCGCAGAACGTCTCCAAGATCGGCTAGTCCCCTCGCGCAGCAACAGCGCGCGATGAAACAGGGGTCGCATCGAGCAATCGGTGCGGCCCCTGTTGGTGTCGTGTCGGCGTCGGGGCTGGCCCTCGGCTTGACGGCCCTCGGGTTGGAGTGCAACATCTTGAAACTGAGGGCCCCCGGGACGCAGGCGGAACGCGTCAGGGGAGCCCCGCGCACCCAGCGCGTCCCGCGTTCCCCCTGGTTCGGCGTGCATCGGTGCCACTTGTCGGAGGGTGCATGCCGTGGACGCTCCCCCTATGACCCAGGCTATGACCCCGGATGCGCCGAGCCGGGCGCGGGTGGCGCTGCGCGCCGCGTGTGCGGTCACGGCGCTGGCGGTCTCCGCGTGCGCGGACGCGACGATTCCGCTCGGCCGTCAAGGTCCCGTCGAGATCGGGCCGCGGGCGGGGCAGTACGTCGTCGGCGAATTCATGTTCAACAACAACTGCGTGGACCCGCCCGCGGTCCTCACCGGGTCCCGCGCGTCCGCGCGCACGGCCGTGTTCGACCTCCGGCCCGACACGGACCGGGAGGGCGTCGTGGAGCTGATGGGCAGCTTCGAGGTGCCCGACCCGGACCCGGGGGACCCGGCCATCGTGCTCTTCGAGGGGCCGGATCGGGGCGTGTACACCGTCAGCGGCGATACCCTCCGGCTGCGGTTCACGCGCCAACTGAACACCTGGGTGGGCGTCATCCCGTTCACGCAGTTCCGGGGCGGGATCCTGGCCGGCGGGTCCGGCAACCGCTGTCGGTCCATGCTGCTCCGGCTCGAACGGCGGCCGTGAGCGGCACTGGCCCGGGAGGCGCCACTGTGCGCGGATGGGGAGACGTCACGTCCTCTTCTCCAGTTCTTGCGTTCCCGCGCGTCGGCGCCACCACCCCCACCGTGTCCCCCCGCGCCGTGATGACCCCGGCTGGCGCGCGCGCGTGGCCGCGTCGACAGCCCCTCCTTCTCTGGATACGGTCAAGCCAGGTGTGATGCGCCGCCGTCTCGTGGGTCCGCTGGGAAACGCGCTCCGGGCCGACCCCTGGCGGTGGCGTGTGAACGCGCAGAACCGCCGCGGGATCGGGCGTCCCTAAGTGGTTGTCGCGTGGCTCTTTGGGACCAGCCGGTCGCCCGGCAGTGGGCAGGTGGAGGTCTGGCCAGGTCTCGAGGGTCGGCGTCCGCAGGACCGTCTGACTTGACAGGACTGGCGTCGCCGGGAAAAATGGCGCAATTTGAAGGGACGCCATATGTTGGATGTACTGCATGAGTGGTACGGGGAGACGTTTTGCCGATTCATCCCCTGGTGACAATCGGTCAGGATCCAACTGCAGTTTCACCTGTGGAGGCAGAGGTATGGTGATCGCTCGTACGATCGCTCTCGGATGTCTCGTCGCCCTGTTGGGGGCCGGCCCGCTCGCGGCCCAGACGGGCATCATCTCGGGACGGGTTACGGACGGCATGACCGCGCAGGCCATCGCCGGCGCCCGTGTCGACATCGAGGGCATGCAGCGCGGGACCACGGCCGGCACCGACGGCCGGTTCCTGTTGACTGGCGTGCCTGCGGGCACGCACACGGTGACCGCGCGCTACATCGGCTACGGGCCGGTGAGCCAGGAGGTCACGGTGTCCGCCGGCCAGACCGCCACGGTGGAGTTCGCGCTCGAGCGCCAGGCCGTGGTGATGGAAGAGCTGGTCGTGACCGGCTACGGGGCCCAGCGCCGCGCGGCCATCACCGGCTCGGTCGCCACCGTCAACGCCGATGAAGCCAATGTCGGCGTGGTGTCGAACGCGGACGAGCTGATTCAGGGTCGGGTGGCCGGCGTGCAGATCTCGCAGAACGGCGGCGAGCCGGGCTCCGGCGTGCAGATCCGGATCCGCGGCGGCACCTCCATCAGCGCCAGTAACGAGCCGCTCTACGTGATCGACGGGGTGGCCATCCAGAACCTCGCGACCGAACCCGGCGGGATCGGCATCGGCGGCGACCCCGCGCTCCCGCGCAACCCGCTGAACCTGATCAACCCGAGCGACATCGAGTCGATCACGATCCTCAAGGACGCCGCGGCGGCTGCGATCTACGGTGCACGGGCGGCCAACGGTGTGGTCCTGATCGAGACGAAACAGGGCCAGCGGGACCAGATGACGTTCCAGTACGACGGCTACGTGTCCATGGCGATGCCGGCACGGCGGCTGGACGTGCTGACCGGGGCCGAGTACCGGCAGTTCATCCAGGAGCAGGTCACCGCCGGCAATCTGCCGCAGTCACGGTTCGATGCGCTTGGCTCCGCGGACACGGACTGGGAGCGGGAGGTGACCCGCAGCGCCGTGACGCAGAACCACAACCTGGCCTTTTCGGGCGGCACGCAGTCCACGCAGTATCGGGCCGCCATCAACTACATGAACCAGGAAGGCGTGGCGCTCAGCAGCGGACTGGAGCGGTTCCAGGGGCGCCTGAACGGCACGCAATACGCGCTCGACGACCGTCTGCAGGTCCGGCTCAACCTCACCGCCTCGCACGTCCGCAACGATTATCTCCCGTTCGAGGACACGGGCGGGTTCGAGGGCGGCGTGTTCCAGAACATGGTCATCTTCAACCCGACCCAGCCGGTCATGGTGACCGACACGGCGACGGGGGAAGAGGTGTTCTACGAGATCGGCACGGGCCGGCAGTCGGTCCGCAACCCGGTGGCGATCGCCCAGCAGGTGGCCGACTTCGCTCAGACGACCCGCACGCTCGGGAACGTCCGGGCCCAGCTGCAGATCTTCGACAACCTGCGGGGTCAGGTGACGGTGGGCGTGGACCGGAGCGAGAGCACGCGGCGTTCGTACTTCCCCAAGGCGAGCGCCGTGGGCGCCGAGTGGAACGGCCGCGCCCTCCAGGAGAGCCGTGAGCTCACGGCCGTGACGGTGCAGGGGCTCCTCACCCTGAGCGAGCGGTTCGGCGAGCACGACGTCGAGATCATCGGCGGCTACGAATTCAACGACTATTCGCAAGACCTGTTCGCCGCCGAGGCGCGCGACTTCCTGACCGACGCGTTCAGCTTCGACAACCTGAGTGCCGGCGCGCAGCTGATCCCGCCCTGGTCCTACCGCGAGGACAGCCGGCTCGTCGGCCTGTTCTCCCGGCTCACCTGGGGGTTCAAGGACCGCTACTTCCTGACCGGCGTGCTGCGCCGCGACGGGTCGTCCCGGTTCGGGGCCAACAACAAATGGGCCGTGTTCCCGGCCGTTTCGGGCTCCTGGCGACTCAGTGAGGAGTCGTTTGCGCAGGGCTGGCCGTTCTCCGACCTGCGCCTGCGCATGGGCTACGGCCTCCAGGGCAACGAGGCGGTGCCGGCCTACTCGTCCCTGATCACGCTGGCGCCCGGCGATCGCTACCCGTTCGGTGACGCGCCTGTCGTGGGCGTGGCGCCCAACCGGAATCCGAACCCGGATCTCAAGTGGGAACGGACGTCGCAGTTCAATGTGGCGGTCGACTACGGGTTCGCGAACAACCGCATCTCGGGCAGCTTCGAGTATTACGTCAAGAACACGTCGGATCTGTTGCTCAGCGTCACGGTCCCACAGCCCGCCGTGCAGAGCGAGCGACTCGAGAACATCGGCAAGGTTCGCAACAAGGGCCTGGAAGCCGCACTCGACGCGCTGCTCGTGACCAAGGCGAACGTCGCCTGGCAGGCCGGATTCGTGTTCGCGGCGGAGCAGAACGAGGTCGTCGACCTTGGCGGCCGCAATTTCATCACCACTGGGGGCGTGAGCGGCCAGGGGCAGTCGGGTCAGGTGTCGCAGCGGATCCTCCCCGGCTCGCCGTTGGGCACGTTCTTCGGGCCCGAGTTCACCGGGGTGGATGCCCAGGGCCGGCAACTGTTCAATCAATACGACGTGGTCCGGGATTCCCTGGGCCGCGAGGTCAGCCGCACCCTCGTGGGCGAGACGACGTCCCCGAGCGGCGACGATTTCGTCCCCATTGGCAATGCCAATCCGGATTTCACCCTCGGCCTGCGCAGCCGGCTGACGGTGGGCCGCTTCGATGCCAGCGTGCTGCTGCGCGCCGAGGTGGGACGGGACGTGTTCAACAACACGGCGCTCGTGTACTCGACCAAGGGCAACGCGCTGCAGGACAAGAACTTCCTGCGCGAGGCCCTGGACGACCCGACGGGCATCGCCGAGCCGGCCATCTTCTCGTCCCGCTGGATCGAGGATGGCTCGTTCCTGCGAATCCAGAACCTCACGCTGGGCTACACGTTCGATCTGCCGCGCGCGATCGCGGCCGGCCGGACGGCCCGGATCTACATATCGAGTGACAACCTGTTGCTGCTCACTGGCTATTCGGGCTACGATCCGGAAGCCCATTCGGACGCCGGGCTTGCGGCGCGCGGGATCGACTATCTGAGTTATCCGCGCGCGCGCACGTTCACCACTGGCGTCCAGTTCTCGTTCTGAGGCGGAGCGCAACGTGACGACCATCGATCAACCCTGCAACGGTCGGGATCTCATGATGACACCACGTTTCCAGCACTCGGTCCGGAAGGCGAGGGTCTGGGCGCTCCTGCTGCTCGCGCCGCTCGTGGCCATTCAGCCAGCGTGCTTCGATCTGGATGAGTCGCCGACCAGCTCGATCACGCCGGACAACTTCTACCGCAACGAGCAGGAAGTGCTCGGCGGCCTCGCGGCGGTCTACCACGAGATGAACGTGGACGGCGCGCTGTGGGCCTACTACAACCTGAACGCGATCACCTCGGACGAGATGATCGTGCCCACCCGCGGCCAGGACTGGTTCGACAACGGCCGGTGGCTCGAGATTCACCGGCAGGCCTGGAGCGCGAACAGCTCGTCCGGACTCGATGACATCAACCGGGTCTGGGTGGACTCCTTCCGCGGCATCACGCGCGCCAACGTCCTGCTCGAGGCGCTCGAGAACGTAACCGTGCCCAATCAGGCGGCCATCATCGCCGAGCTCCGGGTCATGCGCGCGTTCTACTACTACATGCTCCTCGACATGTTCGGCGGCGTCCCGATCGTCACCAACACGGTGATCGAGCCGCGGGCACGCGCGACCCGTGCCGAGGTGTTCCAGTTCATGGTGGATGAGCTGACCGGGGCCCGGACGGACCTGCCGGATGCCTGGCCGGCGGCGGACAACGGGCGCGTGACGAAGGGGGCGGCGGACGCCATCCTGGCCAGCATGTACCTTAATGCCGGGGTGTTCACCAACGACCAGCCCAGCGCCACCGCCTACAACTCCTGCAGCGCGGTGACCGTGGGCTCCGGCACGGCCTGCGACGCCGCCATCGCGGCTGCCGACCGCGTGCTGAACTCGGGTCAATACAGCCTCGCGACCAATTGGCGCTCGAACTTCACGGCCGACAACTTCCAGTCGCCGGAGAACATCTTCGTCGTCAAGATGCTGAACGATCCCGGGCTGGGCCTGAACCTCATCCATCGGGCCCTACACTACAACCAGTTCAATCCGTCACCCTGGAACGGGTTCGCCGCGCTGGCCGAGACCTACAATGCGTTCGACGCCGACGACCAGCGCCGCCAGGTTTTCCTGGTCGGCCCGCAGGTCAACGTCGAGACGAATCAGCCGGTCAACGACCGCGCGGGCGCGCCCCTGGTGTTCACCGTGAACATCGTGGATGAGACGTCGGCCGGCGAAGGCGAAGGGACCCGGATCATGAAGTACCCGCCGGATCCCAACCACGTCGCCCAGGAGAACGGCAACGACTTCGTCTGGTTCCGGTTGGGCGAGATCTACCTCATCAAGGCCGAGGCGGAACTGGAGGCCGGCAATCCGGGCGCGGCCCTCACCTTGGTGAACACGCTGCGGGCCCGGGTCTTCGAGCCGGATGAGCCGTTGGCTGCCGTGGATCGCGACGCCATCCTGCGCGAGCGCTTGTTCGAGCTCGCCGGCGAGGCCAAGCGCCGCCAGGATCTGATCCGGCATGGGAAGTTCACCGCGGCGTGGTCATTCAAGGCGCAGACGGGGCCCGAGGTGGTCCTGATGCCGATCCCACAGCCGCAGCTGGATGCCAATCCGCTGCTGACGCAGAACCCGGGCTACTGATGTGACCCGGGCGGGAGAGACCTGAGTCGACGCAGGGGCGGCAGGGCTGGTGACTGCCGCCCCTGCCGCACCCGCCCTCGTGGCGCCCCCTGCCACGTCCCCCGGTCGTGAGACTGTCGCCCCTCCACGTGCACCCGACGGCTCGTCCGCGTCGTCGCCTCCTCGTGGTGGCGGTGTGGCTGCTCGTCGGCTGTGCCGGGGCGGACCAGGCGCCGGAACGCCGGGGTGAGGCCCCGGCGGCCGGCGACCGGCTGTTCACGCGGCTCCCGGCCACGTACACGGGCGTCGGGTTCGAGAACCGCCTCGCCGACACTCGCGACCTGAACGTCTTCACCTACCGCAACTTCTACAACGGCGGTGGGGTGGCGGTGGGTGACCTCACCGGTGACGGCCTGCCGGAGCTACTGTTCACCGCCAATCAGGGCGACAACCGGCTGTACCTGAACGAAGGCGGGTTCCGTTTTCGGGACGTGACTGCCGAAGCCGGCGTGGCGGGCACCGGCGCCTGGGCGACCGGCGTCACGTTCGCCGACGTGAACGGGGACGGCCTGCTCGACGTCTACGTCTGCTACGCCGGCCATGTGCCCGGCGAGCGCCGCGCCAACGAACTCTATGTCCACCAAGGCCTGAACGCCGACGGGATCCCCACGTTCCGCGAGATGGCGGCCGCCTACGGGCTCGCGGATCGGGGCTACGCGACGCACGCGGCGTTTTTCGACTACGATCGGGACGGGGATCTGGACCTGTACGTGGTCAACAATTCGCCCCGGGCCGTGAGCAGCTTCAGCCTGCGCAACGTCCGCCACGAGCGGGACTCGCTCGGCGGGGACAGGCTATACCAGAACCGGGGCGGCCGCTTTGTGGATGTGAGCGAGCCGGCCGGCATCCTGAGCCCCGAGTTCGCCTTCGGACTCGGCGTCGCCGTGGGCGATGTGAGTGGCGACGGCTGGCCGGACATCTACGTCTCGAACGACTTTTTCGAGCGGGACTACCTCTACCTCAACAACCGCGACGGGACCTTCGCCGAGGTGCTCCCGCGGCAGATGCCTGCCATCAGCTTCTCGTCCATGGGGTTGGACCTCGCCGACGTCGACAACGACGGCTGGCTGGACGTGTACGTGATCGACATGCTGCCCGAGGACGACTATCGGCTCAAGACGACGTCCACGTTCGAGGACTGGCACGGCTACCAGGACAAGCTGAAGAACGACTACCACCATCAGTTCATGCGCAACACGCTTCAGCGCAACAACCACAACGGGACGTTCAGCGAGATCGGGCAGATGGCTGGCGTGGCGCGGACGGACTGGAGTTGGAGCGCGCTGATCGCGGATTTCGATCTGGACGGCTACAAGGACATCCACGTCACGAACGGCATTCTGCGGGACGTGACGTCGCAGGATTACCTGTCGTACTTGGCGGCCGACGAGACGATGCGCGCGGCCACGCGCGGCAAACGGGTGGACTTCCTCGGGCTCATCGCGCGGATGAGCTCGACGCCCCTGCCCAACTACGTCTTCCGCAACCACGGCGATGTCACCTTCACCGACGTGAGCACCGCCTGGGGACTCGACACCCGCGGCTTCTCCAACGGCGCGGCCTACGGCGATCTCGACGGCGACGGTGCGCTCGACCTGGTCGTCAATAACGTGAACCAGGAAGCGTTCCTCTATCGCAACAACGCCCGGACGCTCCTGGACTACCGCTACCTCCAGATCGCGCTCGACGGCACCGGCCGCAACCGCTTCGGCATCGGTGCACGGGTGACCCTGCGGGGCGGCGGCCAGGTGTTCGCGCAGGAGGTGATGCCGTCACGCGGCTTTCAGTCGAGCGCGGATCTCGTGCTTACCTTCGGAGTGGGCCGCCTCGATACCCTCGAGTCGGTGACCGTGGCGTGGCCGGACGGGCGCGTCAGCGTACTGTCGGCCGTCGCGACCAACCAGCGGCTCACCGTCCGGCAGGCGGAGGCGGGCGCGGTGCCGCCCGCGACCGACCGTCCACCCGCGCCCCCGTTCACCGATGTCACGGACCGTACCGCCTTGGGGTTCGCGCACCGGGAGAACGTGTTCGTGGACTTCGACCGGGAGCCCCTGCTGCCGAAGCTGGTCTCCACGGAGGGGCCGTTTCTGGCCGTTGCGGACGTGAATGGGGACGGCCTGGACGACGTCTTCCTCGGCGGCGCGAAGGACCAGCCAGGAGCGCTCCTGACGCAGCGGCCCGACGGCACCTTCCTGGGCACCAATGCCGAGGTGTTCGAGCGGGACCGGGTGTCGGAAGACCTTGGCGCGCTGTTCTTCGACGCCGACGGAAACGGTGCCCCGGATCTCTACGTGGTCAGCGGCGGCAGCGAGTTCTCGGACCTGGCGCCCGCGCTCCAGGACCGGCTCTACCTGAACGACGGGCGGGGGACGTTCCGGAAGGCGAGTGGCCACCTGCCGACCATGAACATCAGCGGCTCCCGCGCGGCGGCGGCGGATGTCGACGGCGACGGCGACCTCGACTTGTTCGTGGGCGGGCGCGTCGTGCCGTGGCGCTACGGGCTCGATCCCGCGAGCGTCCTGCTCGAGAACGACGGCCGGGGCCGGTTCCGCGACGTCACCCGGCAGGCGGCCCCCGCGCTCGCCCGCGTCGGCATGGTCACGGACGCGCTGTGGCACGATGTGGACGGCGACGGCCGGGTGGATCTGGTGGTGGTGGGCGAGTGGATGCCGATCACCGTCTTCCGCAATACCGGAGGCGGGAAGCTCGAGCCCTTGGCCGTCGCAGGGCTCGAACGGAGCCACGGCTGGTGGAACCGGATCGTGGCCGGCGACTTCACGGGCGACGGCCAGACGGATTTCGTGGTCGGCAACCTGGGGCTCAACACGCGGTTGCGGGCCTCCGCCACCGAGCCGGTCACCATGTACGTCAAGGACTTCGATCGGAACGGGTTCGCCGAGCAGATCGTGTCCTCGTATACGCAGGGGGTGAGCTACCCCCTCGCCCTGCGCGACGATCTGTTCCGCAGCCTGCCGTTTCTTCGGGAGCGTTTTCCTACCTACGAGAGCTACGCCCGACGGACGGCCGCGGACATCTTCGGATCCGCGGAACTGGCCGACGCGGTGGTGAAGCAGGCGCATACGTTCGCCACGTCGCTGGTGCGGAACGAGGGGAACGGGGTGTTCACACTGATGCCGCTGCCGCGCGAAGCGCAGGTTGCCCCGGTCTACGGCATCCTGGCCGCCGATCTCGACGGAGACGGTCCGCTCGATCTGCTCCTGGCGGGGAACTTCGATGGCGTGAAGTCGGAAATCGGCCGGATGAGCGCGAGCTACGGCCTGTGGCTGCGGGGAAACGGCGCGGGCGGCTTCACGCCGGTGCGGTCAGCGGAAAGTGGGTTCTTCGTGCCGGGCCAGGCGCGCGACATCCAGCGCCTCGGCACGCGGCGGGGTGAGCTGGTCGTGGTGACCCGCAACAACGACCGCCCGCTCGTGTTCCGCGCCCAACCCGCGCCGCGCGGCTCGGCGCGAGGCGCTCACTGATCCGGCCGCTTCGGCACCTTGGTCTTGATGACGATGACCCCGTTGGCGCCGCGCAGGCCGTACATGGTCGTGCTGGCGGCGTCCTTGAGGACCTCGATGGTCTCGATGTCGTACGGGTTGATCCCGCTGAGGCTGCCACCCGGGCCCGGCCAGATGGGGACGCCGTCGATCACGTACAGTGGCTCGGTGCTGCCGTGGATGGACGTGGTCCCGCGAATGCGGATCGCGATGCCGCCGTCGGGTGCCCGGCTCACTTCGACGCCCGGAAACCGGCTCATGAGGAGCTCTTCGATGGGCATGGCCGGGGCGCGCTCGATGTCGTCTGCGGTGACGGAGGGTCGGGGCGGCGGCGGTTCCGGGGCATCCGCGGCCTCGTCTTGGCCCGTACCGCCGGCGTGGGCGCAACTCGCCAGCAGTCCGGCGAGGACGAGGGCGCGGAGCGAGGTCATCACCGCTAATATACGGCGTCCCCCTTGCCGGCGCTCCCGGCGCCCACTGGGGACCCCCGACCAGGTGAATCAGGCGTGAATCCGGAGAGAGCCATGTCGATGTGCCGCACCGTTCGCCACGTTGTGCTCACCACCACCTGCGCCGCGGTGCTGACGGCCCCCGCCGCCGCCCAGGACCTGGCGCGGATCGACTCGCCGGACGGGCGCAATGTCGTCACGGTCGAGATCCGTGACGGCGGGCTGTACTACAGCCTGCAGCGGAACGGGCGCGCGGTGATCCTGCCGTCGCGGCTCGGGTTCGAGTTCCGCGGCGCGCCGCCGCTGCGGGACAGTCTGCGCATCGTCGCCACCGCCGACACGACCGTCGATCAGACGTGGACCCAGCCGTGGGGTGAGGTGGCGCGTGTGCGGGACCACCATCGCGAAGTACGGGTCACGGTCGCCGAGCGTACCCCCCCGGGCCGCCGCTTCGCCGTGGTCTTCCGGGCGTTCAACGATGGCGTCGGCTTCCGCTACGAGCTGCCGGCCCAGCCGGCGCTCGGCGCGTTCGAGATCGCCGAAGAGCTGACCGAGTTCGCCATGGCGGACAACGCCCGGGCCTGGTGGATCCCCGCCCACCGCTGGAACCGCTACGAGTTCCTCTACTCGGCATCGCCCGTGAGCCTGCTGGACACCGTGCACACGCCGCTCACGCTGGAAACCAGCGACGGGCTGCACGTGGTGATTCACGAGGCGAACCTCGTCGACTATGCGGCGATGAACCTGTTGGGCTCGGAGACCCGCCGGTTGCGCGCGTGGCTCGCGCCGTATGCCGACGGCGTCCGCGTGCGAGGCCGGACGCCGTTCGTCACCCCCTGGCGCACGATCCAGCTTGCGGACCGCGCCGCGGACCTGGCGCCGTCCGTCCTGGGGCTCAATCTGAACCCGCCCAACGTGCTGGAAACGACCGACTGGATCACCCCCATGAAGTACGTGGGCATCTGGTGGGGCATGCACATCGGGACGATGACCTGGCACTCCGGCCCCACGCACGGTGCGACCACCGCGAACACGAAGCGGTACATCGATTTCGCGGCCGCCCACGGCTTCGGCGGTGTGTTGGTGGAGGGCTGGAACCTGGGGTGGGACGGCGACTGGATCCAGAACGGGGACCAATTCTCCTTCACGCAGCCGTATCCCGATTACGATCTCCCAGGGCTGGCCGCCTACGCCCGGGAGCGCGGGGTGACGCTCATCGGCCACAACGAGACGTCGATGGGCGTCGAGAACTACGAGCAGCAACTGGAGGACGCGTTCGCGCTCTACGAGTCGTTGGGCATCCGCTCGATCAAGACGGGGTACGTGGGCGACCTCACGCGGCAGGGCCACGCGCACCACGGCCAGTACATGGTGCGGCACTGGCGCAAGGTGATCGAGACGGCGGCGCGACACCGGATCACGGTGAACGCCCACGAGCCCATCAAGGACACCGGCGAACGCCGCACGTACCCCAACATGCTGAGCCGGGAAGGCGCGCGCGGGCAGGAGTACAACGCCTGGGGCGGCGACGGGGGCAACCCGCCGGAGCACGAGACCATTCTGTTCTTCACGCGCCTGCTGGCCGGGCCCATGGACTTCACGCCCGGGGTGTTCGACATCCTGATCCAGCGGGCCAACGGCACCCCGCGCCGGCCGGAGGAGCCGCGGCTGCGCACGACCCTGGCGAAGCAGCTGGCGCTCTACGTGGTGCTCTACTCGCCGGTGCAGATGGCGGCGGACCTCATCGAGAGCTACGCCGATCAGCCTGCGTTCCAGTTCATCCGTGACGTGCCGGTGGACTGGGATACGACCCGGGTGCTCGACGGCAGGATCGGCGACTACGTGGTGGTCGCGCGGCGCGAGCGTGGCGGCCAGAGCTGGTACGTGGGGGCCATCACTGATGAGCAGCCCCGCACGCTGGAGATCCCGCTCTCGTTCCTGACGCCGGGCCGGCGCTACGTCGCCGAGATCTACGCGGACGGGCCGGGGGCCACCTGGCGGGACAATCCGCTCGCGCTCGCGATCTCGCAGCGGACCGTCGACGCGCGGGGACGGCTCACCCTCGCCCTGGCCCCCGGGGGAGGACAGGCGATCCGGATCCGCCCGGCGCGGTAACGCCTCGACGATCCTCGCGTGCTCTGCGGTCAACCCCTGCTCACGCCGCGCACCGTGACGCGCCTGGGTGCCGTCGGCCTGCTCGCGCTGGCCGCCTGCGATCGTCCGTCGACGCCACGGCTGTTCGAGCCGCTCGATGCCGGCACCACCGGCGTGACGTTCGTCAACGCGCTGCCCGAGTCCCCGGCGCTCAACATCATCAACTACGTGAACTACTACAACGGCGGCGGGGTCGCGGCTGGCGACGTGGACGGTGACGGGCGGCCGGACCTGTACTTCACGTCGAACCTGGGAACCGACCGGCTCTACCGGAACCTGGGCGATTTCCGATTCGAGGACATTACGGAGCGGGCCGGTGTGGGCGGCGCGCAGGGCTGGAAAAGCGGCGTCACGATGGCCGACGTCAACGGGGACGGTCACCTCGACATCTACGTCTCGACGGTCACCCACCTCGACCTGCGCGGCCGGAACGTGCTGTACGTCAACGACGGCACCGGAGCCTTCACGGATCGGACCGCGGAATACGGCCTCGAGCACGTGGGCTACTCCACCCAGGCTGCCTTCTTCGACTACGACGGCGATGGCGACCTGGACGTGTATCTCCTGAACCACTCGACCCACGCCGAGCGGGGGCGTCCCTGGAAGCCGGAGCGCGAAACCCGCCATCCGCGGGCCGGCGACCTCCTCTTCCGGAACGACGGCAACCGGTTCGTGGACGTCAGCGAGGCGTCCGGCATCTTCGGGAGCGTGCAGGGGTACGGCCTGGGCGTGGTCGTCAGCGACTTCAACCTCGACGGATGCCCCGATCTTTTCGTGGCGAATGATTTCGACGAGAGCGATTTTCTCTACGGCAACAACTGCGACGGCACCTTCACGGAATTTCTGGCCGCCGCGATGGGGCATACGAGCCGTTCCTCCATGGGTGTGGACGCGGCCGATTTCGACAACGACGGCCGGCCGGATGTCGTCGTCCTCGACATGCTCCCGGCGCGCCAGGCGATTCTCGCCACCTCGGACAATGCGGAGGACTTCTCCATCTACGAGATGAAGCTGCGGGCTGGGTACCATCCGCAGTTCCCCCGGAACACGCTCCAGTTGAATCGCGGCCAGGGGCGGTTCAGCGAGATCGCGTATCTGGCGGGCGTCGCGGCGACCGACTGGAGCTGGACACCGCTGTTCGCCGACCTGGACAACGACGGCCGGAAGGATTTGTTCGTCACGAATGGCATCTACCGGCGGCCCAATGACATGGACTACATCAGCCATGTCGCCGATCGCGCCGTCCAGATGGCGTTGCAGGACAGTCTCACGCCGGAGCTCCTGACGACGCTGCTCGCGCGGATGCCCCAGGTCCCCCTGCCCAACTACGCGTACCGGAACAACGGCGACCTGACGTTCACGGACATGGCCGGCGCGTGGGGTCTGGCGCAGCCGGGGTATTCCACCGGCGCCGTGTACGTGGATCTCGACGACGATGGCGCGCTCGATCTCGTGGTGAACAACGTCAACGCGCCGGCCGGGATCTACCGGAACCACGCGCGCGCGCTCAACGGGAACCACTACCTGGCCGTCCGCCTGCAGGGCGCCGGCGGCAATACGGCCGGTCTGGGCGCCAAGGTCGTCGTGCATCATGACGGGGCCATGCAGCTCGTCGAGCAGATGCCCACTCGCGGGTTCCAGTCGGCGGTCGAGGCGCGGCTGCACTTCGGGCTCGGCTCGTCCACCCGCCTCGACTCGCTCGTGGTCATCTGGCCGGATCGTCGCTCACAAGTGCTGCGGGACGTCGCCGTCGATCGGCTGCTCACGCTCCGGCAGGACGAGGCCAGCGGCCGGTATGCCTATCCAGTGCCACCGGCGGAGGCCCCCCTGTTCGCGGACGTCTCGGCCCGGCTGGGCATCGCGTTCACCCACGCCGAGAACACGTTCTTCGACTACAACCGCGAACCCCTGATTCCGCACAAGCTCTCCACCGAAGGACCGGCGCTCGCCGTCGGCGACGTGGACGGTGACGGTCGGGACGACCTCTACGTCGGTGGGGCCAAGTGGCAGGCGGGCCAGCTCTGGGTGCAGCGCCCCGACGGGACCTTCCGCCGCACCAATGCGTCGGTGTTTCAGGCCGACAGTCTGGCCGAAGACGTGGACGCCGTCTTTTTCGATGCCGATGCCGATGGAGATCAGGACCTCTACGTGGTGAGCGCCGGGAACGAATTCTGGGACGAGCAGGAGCCGCTGCGGGACCGTCTCTACGTGAACGACGGGCAGGGCGGATTCCGGTGGGACGGTGACGCCCTCCCGGTGTTCTTCGCGAACGGCTCCTGCGTGGTGCCGGGCGATTTCGACGGGGACGGCGACCTCGACCTGTTCGTCGGCGGTCGCGTCGTGTCACGCCAGTACGGCCTCATTCCGCGGAGCTACCTGCTCGAAAACGACAGCCGGGGACGGTTTCGCGACGTGACGCTCGAGAAGGCGCGCGCCCTCGCCGAGGCGGGGATGGTCACCTCCGCGGCCTGGGCGGACTACGACGGCGACGGGCAGCTTGACCTGGTCGTCGTCGGCGAGTGGATGCCGATCCGAATCTTCCGGCAGGACGCCGGCCGATTCACCGATCGCACGGGAGCCGCCGGCTTGACGCAGACGAACGGATGGTGGAACAGCGTGACGGCCGTGGATCTGCGCGGGACCGGCCGCCCAGACCTCGTCCTGGGCAACCTGGGGCGCAATTCCTCCATTCAGGCCTCACGCGAGGCACCGGCCCGGCTGTACCTCTACGACTTTGCGCACAACGGCGGGCTGCTGCAGGTGCTCACGGTCCACAAGAACGGTGTGCGCTACCCGCTGGCCGGCCGCGACGAGCTGATGCGCGTAGTGCCGGCGCTGCGCAACCGGTACCCCTCCTATGCGGATTTCGGCGCCAGCCGGATCGAGGACATCTTTCCCAGGTCCGACCTGCGAAACGCCCAGGTGCGGGAAGCCTACCTGTTTGCCAGTTCCCTCGCCCTGAACAATGGAAACGGCTCGTTCGACCTCCGTCCGCTGCCGGCCGCGGCGCAGTTCTCGCCCATCTACGCCGCGCTCCCGGGGGACGTCGATGGCGACGGGAACACCGATCTCGTCGTGGCGGGCAACTTCCTGGGGGTGCCGCCGGTGCGCGGGCGGTACGATGCCGGCTATGGCGTCCTGCTGCGCGGCGACGGGGCCGGCGGCTTCGTGGCGATGGACCTCGAAGCGAGCAACCTGGTGATCGAGGGCGAGGCGCGGGCCTTGAAATGGCTGCGGGCGGCCGACGGTGGACGTCTGCTCGTCGTGGCGCGGAACGACGCGCCGCTCCAGATCCTGCGGGTTCGCTGACCCCGTTCCCTCGGTCGCCGCACCGAGCACCGCGAGCCCGGAGACCTGCTGGTGAACGTGCCCGGCGGTCGAGAGAGCCGCGCTCCGCCCGCCGAACCTAACTGGGCAACAGGGCCACCTCGGGCGGGCCCGCGCGTCGCCGCGACGCCCACCACATCTCCACGAGCAGTGCCACCGGCCCGACCAGGAACAGCGCGTAAAACGGCGCGTAGATCACCTCGGCCAGCCGCAGCAGCATCTCCACGAACGCCACGAGGCACGCGACGCCGATCGCGCCCCACCGGGACGAAACGCTGGTCTTGGGGTCGGTGATCATGAACAACGCGAACAGCTGGTACATGGGACCCGTGATGGGGGCGATTTCCGCGGCGAATGCGCTGCCGGTGATCAGGGTCCGCACGTACGCAAAGGCGAAGAAGGACACCACGTAGGCGACCGTGATGTGCGCCCGCTTGGCGAGCCAGACGGCGTTGAGGCCCACGGCCCAGATGACGAGCATCGGCCACAGGTCGTTGCCCCACTGGACGCTCAGCGGGGCCACCGCGAAGGGGGCCAGGAACAGCAGGGCGCAGATGCCGAAGTTGGTGGGGTTCCAGAGGTGGCGCCCCTTCACGCGTAGCACGTGTTTCGACATGATCGAGATCACGGCCCCGAGCGCATAGGGCCACAGCAGTGGCGAGCGCACCAGGATGGAGATGCTGATGCCGGAGATGTAGCCGCTGGCGAGCTGGGGCGACTGCCCCGTGAGGAGGCGGCGCAGCGCAAATTCGGTCCCGAGCGCGGCGACGACGGCCAGGGCGATCGCCTCGTACCCTCGCAGCACCCCGTAGGACCAGTGGGCGCCGAGCAGAATGAGGGTGATGAGGAGCGGAGCCGTGAGACGCCGGTCGTACTTCACTCGGGCTCCACGAGGGCGTGCAACGTGTTGATGGCAGGAGACGGAATCGTCCGGACCGTGCCGGATGGCCAGCGGATCACGACACTGTCCACCCGTGCCGCCGTGCCAAGCCCGAAATGCGCGCGACGCTGGTTCTGCGCGGCGAACCCGTTGCCACCTTCGATCTGCTGCACCTGCTCCAGGCCTGCCCAGTAGAGCCGAACCTCCGCGCCGATCGCGCTCCGGTTGCTGCGTGTCCCTTGCAGCGCAAACCCGATCCACCCGTGCGCGGGGCTGACCGTGTTGCGGTACAGCAGCAGCGGCCCGCCCTGGTATGCCACCACGGCGTCGAGCACACCGCGGTTCCACAGGTCGGCAAAGGCCACGGCCCGCCCGTCGTAGGGGTTGCCGGCCCCCACGGCGCGGGTGACGTCGCGAAAGCGACCGGCGCCGTCGTTCAGCCACACGCGGTCTTCCTGGTAGCCGGAGAGACTGCGCCCCCGCATGGCGGGCCAGTTGCGCGCGTCGCCGATGATGTTGCTGTGTCCGCCGGCGACCATCGAGTAGTCGTACCAGTAGCTCTCGCGTGTCTCGCCGGACACGAAGCCGTTCGTGACGAAGAGATCGAGCCAACCGTCGTTGTTCAGGTCCCCGAACTGGGCGCCGAACGCGAACCCGGCCAACTCCACGCCCATGGCCCCGGCCAAATTGCGATAGCTGGGCGCCCCACCCGAGTCGTGGGTGGGCACCCACAGGTCGTTGCCGTGGATGAGTACCCCGGGCTCGGAGATGTTCGACACGAAGAGGGTCCACTCGCCGCGGTTGAGCACGTCCCCGAACGCGGCGTTCATGCCGCTCTTGGGGGTGCGGGCCAGGTTGGCCGCGCGCCCCACCTCGCGGAACCGGCCGCCGCCCTCGTTGAGATACAGCTCGTTGATTCCGAAATCGTTCGCCACGAAGAGATCCGGATCGCCGTCGTGGTTCACGTCCGCCGCCGCGGCGGCGAGCGTCCACCGCCGGCTGGTGAGCCCCGCCGTCTTGGCGACCTCCAAAAACGTGCCGTCGCCACGGTTGTGGAACAGGTAGTTCCGTCCCCCATTCTGCGCGTATTCGAAGCTCTCCGGCATCATGCGGGTGTGCGCCAGATTCCAGAGGTCGAGGTCTTCTGGAAAGAAGCCGCCCACGAAGAGATCGAGCCGGCCGTCCTTGTCGTAGTCGAACCACACGGCCGCATTGGCGTTGATCCACGCGGGCAGGCCGGCGCGTTCGCTCACCGCGGTAAAGCCGCGGCCAGCGTCGTTGTGGAACAGTTCAGGGCGGCCCCACCGGTAGAGCAGCAGATCTTCGTAGCCGTCGTCGTCGTAGTCGCCCCACACGGCGCCCATGGAGACGCCCGTGGCCCGGTGATTGACATCCGCCACCCCCAGCCGCTCCGCCACGTCCTCGAACGTGCCGTCGCCGCGATTGCGGTAGAGCGCGTTCCGGCTGCCCACGGCGGAGTTCGTCACGTACAGGTCCTGCCAGCCGTCGCGGTCGAAATCCACCACGGACACGCCGGCTCCGTAGGCCGCCACGGCCGGCATGATAGGCTCGAGCTTGGCATCGAGCACCGGGGGCCGATGGGTGAACCGGATGCCGGCGGCCGCGGACACCTCTTCGAAGGCGAACCCGTAGCGTGCCACGGCCTCCGCCGCGCTCAGGCTACCCTCGGGAGAGGCCGCCGAGAAGTGGCGCACGGCGAGCGGCGTGGCGAGGAGCGCCGCGAACACGACCACCGCGAGGATACGGACGGCGCGCCTCGGCGCCGCCGGCCCGCCGCTGTCAGCGGTCACGGGTGGGGACGAGGGCACGATGAAAGTCCCGCGGAGTGACGTAGCGGGTGTGGAAGCGCTGCCAGTCTTCGGGGTGACGGCGATACCCGGGATCGTCCTCCAGCCGGCCCGGTGGGTGGGCATAGTCGCTCAGGCCGTGGTACGGCAACGGCAGCACGGTCGTCGAGAACCCGGTGTTGTAGTCGCCATCCTTCACCCAGCCATCGCCGATGAGCACGAAGTCGCGGGTCCACCCCCGCTGCGGGGGTGGTAGGGCGGGGAACCGCAGGACCAGTTCGTCGCCCGCGTTCATGATGACATACCGGTCATCCACCGATTCGGTCAGGGCGCGCACGTCGCCGAAGCGGGTGTGGAAGCCCACCAGGTCGCGCCACTGCGCGGTGGTGGTGGCGATCCGACGGTAGCTGGGAAGCTCGGGCGCCGTGCGGCGGGCCTGTGTCACCGCCGAGAACCCGCGATACCGGAGCTCGGCCGTGGCCGGGAGGAGCCGTTGCGTGACGACCGGTGCGTCGGGCCGCCCGGCCGCCCACCCGATCTGGTCCCAGTAGATCTCCATGTTGGTGCGGAGCCGCACGCGGCGCTCCGTGCCGGTCCGGAACGCGTGCGCGAGATCGATGAGCATCGTCTTGGTCTTCCCGGCCGGGAACCCCAGGTCGGGCACGATGGTGGTCCACCCGCCATGGCCGTCCGGGACCTCGAGCGCGAGCCCGTGCGGGCCCCGCTGGTCGCCCTGGGTGACGGCCACGTTGATCGAGGCATCGGTCGGGTAGACCCAGCCGGCTGCCACGAGCCAGAGCGGCCCCTCAGCGGGCGCGTCGCCGCCCAGTGCCACCTCGAGGTAGTGCTCCTCGGCGATCCCCTGGTAGGGGCCCAACGCGAAGGTGTCCACGTAGCGCTCGTCGCGCGCGGCCACCAGATCGGTCACGTCGCGACCCGTCTGATCCCACGCTTGCGCCACGGGGTGCAGTGCCCCCGTGGCGTGGATGGTCGGCACGGGGGCCGGGAACGTGAAGCGCTCGTCCACGTACACTTCGGTGCCCCGCGGATGGTCCGTCACCAGCAGCGCCACGTGGTCGACGAAGTGGGACTCCCACAGCTCCGCCGTGATCCGCACGTCGTAATACCCATCACGGGCGGTCAGCTGGTCACCCCGGATCTTGATCCAATCCTCGCTGTGGATCACGGCGGCCTCGCCCTGCGCGTTGATGCGCAAGCCCAGCGCGGTCCGCCAGAGGAAATCCGTGACGAACTGCATCTCCCGACCATCGTACGTGAATACCCAGGGACACGACCCCTTGAGCCGCTGGCGCGTGAGAATCGTCTCGCTGGTCGCGGGTAGGTTGAACTCGGCCTGGACCGTGCCATTGGGCCAGAGGATCCGGGCGACGTTCACCTGCGGTTGCTCGCCCAGACCGAAATGCACGGCGGGACCCGCGATGGCCTGTTTCTGATACAGCAGTCCGGCCCGCACCTCGATCTCCCCGCCGACGCCGAACGAGTTGATCCGGCGGTCGCCGGTGGCCACGGCGGCGCGCGGACGCAGGCTCGTGGAGAAGTAGTCCATGGTGCCCTGGTTGACGAGCAGCCGCGACCGGCCGTCCATCGACACACCGATCAGGTCCAGTCGACCCCGGGCACTCAGGTCGGCGATCGTCGTGACCCGGACGTCCAGCGGGGTGAGCGGCCGCCAGCCGTCCGCGGTGCCCAGCCACGTCTGCGTGCCCCGGGGCGTCGAGGCGACCAGATCGAGATCGCCGTTGTTATCCAGGTCGGCCACGAAGAGCCGGGTCGCGGCCGGGCCGGCGGCGGCGAACCCCGCCCACGACGCGAGCGCGGCCACGTCCCAGTCACGCTCCTGCAGCGAGAGCCGATGCACCGTCCCGTCCGCCCCAAGGAGGATCAGGTCGAGCGTGGCATCACGGTCGAGATCGGCGACGGCGATCGCCTGCACGCGGCCGAGCGTGTCCGGCAGCGGCAACGGCGTGAACTGTGGGACCTGTGACCGACCGTTGGCGAACACGTGGAGACGGCCGTCGGCGTCGAGCAGCGCCGCATCGGGGTCGCCGTCGGCGTCCAAATCGGCCCACGCGAAGTCGCGGAGCCGCGTGACGCCCGCAAACGCGGGATAGGGCTCGAAGCTCCCGTCGCCGCGGTTCCGCAGCGCGACCGCCGGGCCCTCCACATGGGCGAGCACGAGGTCCAGGTCGCCTTCCATGTCCAGGTCGGCGGCCCAGGCGCCCGCGTAGGCCGCGCGAGCCACGGATGGCGGGAGGGCGCTGCGGGTGGCGTCGGTGAAGGCGCCGGACGCGTCTTGGCGCAGTAGCCGTAGCCCGCCCGTGCCGGCCAGTGCGAGGTCCATTCGGAAGTCGTAGTCGTAGTCGAGCGCGGCGACCGCCACCTCGCCGGGGAACGGCACCGCCTCGGCCTGCCCGGGCTCACGGGAAATCCACAGCGTGCCCCGGCCGGCCGCGAGCAGGGCGAGCGGCGTCTCGTCACTGAGCCATACCGTTCGCACCCAGGCCACGGGTCCCTCGCCGATTGCGAGCGATTCTGGCTCGAACGTCAGGCCGGTATCCGGCGGCGCCGACCGGGCGGACGGGGACGGCAGGCTCACGAAAGACGTGAGCAGGAGGTCCATCCGGGTGGGCGAGACGCGCACGGCGTCGCGGTCGTCGCCGTAGGCGCGCAGTGGCTCCAGGGCGGGTTGCAGGAAGGCGATCTGCGTGGCGGCCCGACCGAACTCCCCTGCGGCGGCGATGGCCCGTACCGCGCGGACCTCCGCGGCCAGGGGCGCCGACAGGCTGTCCGCCCGGGCCGCCAGGCGGTCGAGCGTCTGCCGCAGGATCTCGCCCTCACCCAGCTTGGCGGCCAGGCGCGCCCGCTCGAGCAGGGCGACCAGGTTTCCCGGCGCGGCGGCCAGGATCCGGTCGAGGAGTCGCTGCGCCTCGGCTGTGTTCCCTGGGCGATCTTCCTGCTCGAGCAGGTCGGCCAGCAGGGAGAGGGCCTTGAGGTTCGACGGGTCGAGCTGGATGGCGCCACGAAGGTGTTCCGTCGCCGCGTCGAGCCGCCCCTGCTCCCGCTCCACCAGTGCGGCGAGGAGCAGAATCCGCTGGTCCTCGGCCGCTAGCCGGCGCGCCTGATCCAGATGGGCGGCCGCCTCATCCAGTTCTCCCCTGAGGAGTGCCATCAATCCGCGGTTGGCCCAGGCGGCCGGCTCCCCGGGGGCGAGCTCGGTGGCGCGGGCGAACGACGCCGCGGCGAGGCCGCTCTCGCCCACTTGGGCCGCGGCCACGCCCCGGTAGAACGCCGCGACGGTCTCGGCATAGGTCGGCGACGAGGGATCGGGCAGATCGACGGCGCAGGCCGCAGCGCCGGCGGCAACCAGGAGTGCGACGCGGGCGCGGGTGGCGGGTTTCATCGAGCGTGACCGCTGCGTGCGTGGGAAGATGGACCGAAGGTGCGTGGAACCTACAGGCGGAATCGGGTGGGGGCAAGCGCGCCGCGGAGGGCCGAAACGGCCCCCGGAACGCGATCGGCGCCGACCATTCCGCCCTGCGGTGCATCGGCGTATACTGGGCTGGCTTAACGCCGTCGTCGTGATCCACTTGCCACCGAAGCTGGCGCTCCTCCCTCCGCGGGGCGCGCCAAGACCTTGAGCCGGAGAGGTGCCCGTGGGCGTCCTAGCGAGCTTGGACTGGGTGGTCGTCGCTGTCTACTTCCTCGTGGTTTTCGGCGTCGCCATCGCCGCGTGGCTGCGGCAGCGCGCCGGCGGCGGGACATCCCAGGACTACTTCCTGGCGGGCCGCGATGCCGGATGGTTCCTGGTCGGGGGCTCCCTGTTCGCCTCCAATATCGGTTCCGAGCACCTGGTGGGGCTCGCCGGCACGGGTGCCGCGAGTGGCGTGGCCGTCGCCCAGTTCGAGATCCTGGCCTCGCTCATCCTGCTGCTCCTCGGATGGCTGTTCGTGCCGTTCTACCTGCGGAGCGGCGTGTTCACCATGCCGGAGTTCCTCGAGCGGCGCTATTCGGAGAGCGCCCGCTGGTACCTGGCAGTCATCTCCATCGTCGGATACGTGCTCACCAAGATCTCGGTGACGATCGCCGCCGGCGGCATCGTCTTCGAGGCCCTGATGGGGATCGATTTCTGGACCGGGGCGCTGGTGGTGGTGGTGATCACCGGCATCTATACGATCTTCGGCGGGCTGCGCGCCGTACTCTACACGGACCTGATGCAGATGTTCGTGCTGATCGGTGGCGCGGTGGCGGTGACCTTCGTGGGCCTCAACGCCATCGGCGGCTGGGAAGGCCTGCAGCAGGCGGTCGAGCCCGGGTTCCTGTCGCTGTGGAAGCCGGTCAGCGATCCCAACTTCCCCTGGACCGGCATCCTGTTCGGCGCGCCGATTCTGGGCGTCTGGTACTGGTGTACCGACCAGTTCATCGTGCAGCGCGTGCTGGCGGCCCACAACCCCGATCACGCCCGGCGAGGGACGATCTTCGCGGGGTTCCTGAAGCTGCTGCCGCTGTTCATCTTCGTGATCCCCGGCGTGATCGCCTACGCGCTCGCGCAGCAGAACCGCCTCACCCTCGCCCAGCCGGACCAGGCACTGCCGGCCCTCGTGGGGGCGCTGCTCCCGATCGGCGTGCGCGGGCTGGTGGTCGCCGGCCTGCTGGCGGCGCTGATGAGCTCGCTCTCCGCCGTGTTCAACTCCACGTCCACGCTCATTACCATCGACATCTACAAGAAACTGCAGCCGGCGGCCTCCGAACGGCGGCTCGTGCTGGTCGGGCAGCTCACGACCGGTCTCCTCGTGATCTTCGGTCTCGCCTGGATCCCGTTCATGAAGCTGATCTCCGGACAGCTGTACCAGTATCTCCAGAGTGTGCAGGCGTACATCTCGCCCCCGATCGCCGCGGTGTTCCTGATCGGTGTGCTGTGGCAGCGCGTGAACGCCCGGGGTGCCATCGCGTCGCTGATCACGGGCTTCGTGCTGGGCATGGCGCGGCTGGTGGTGGAGATCGTGCCGGCGCTGCAGGTCGGCTTCCTGTCCACCTACGCGAAGGTGAACTTCCTGCACTTCGCGATCATCCTGTTCGTGATCTGCACCGCCGTGCTGGTGATCGTGAGCCTGGCGACGCCGCCGCCCCCGGCGGCGAAGGTCACCAACCTCACCTTCACCACGGTGGAACCGACTGCGGTCGCCGAGTCCGATCCGCGCTGGCGCGCCCGGGACCTGGCGCTGAGCGTGCTGCTCGTGGTCGCCGTCGCGCTCGTGTGGATCTACTTCTCGTGAGGCACCGGCGCGCGTGCATGCGTGAGGGCCGATGACGAATCCGTGGAAGCACTCGGGTGCCCGCGGGCGGGGACGCCGGCGGGCACCGCTCGTGTGCGCGGTGGCCGGCGTCGTCACCTTGGCGGCGGCCTGCCACGGCGGTCCACCCGCCGCCGGCGTCCAGCCGCCCGCCCCGGAGGCCCGCTACGACCCCTCGCGCGATCTCGGGTCGCTGTTCCACGATGTCCAACTGTCGGGGCTGTTCGAAGACTCCAAGACCTTCGTGGACGCGCGACCCCTCGAGGCGCCGGCGGCGATCGCCGCCCGGTATGCGGCCGGGCGCGTTGATCTGAAGACATTCGTCGACCGCCACTTCGAAATGCCGCAGCCGGCGGGCGGAGACTTCCAAACAGACCCATCGCGGACCATGGAGACCCATATCCGCGCGTTGTGGCCGGCGCTCACCCGCACGGCCGACGCCGCGGACGCGCGCTCGTCACTGATTCCGCTGCCCCACGCCTACGTGGTCCCGGGTGGCCGGTTTCGCGAGGTCTACTACTGGGACTCGTACTTCACGATGCTCGGGCTCATCGAGAGCGGCCGGACCGACCTCGTGCGCAGCATGCTGGACAACTTCGCCCACTTGGTCCGGACGACCGGGCACGTCCCGAACGGGAATCGCACCTACTATCTCAGCCGGAGCCAGCCGCCGTACTTCGCAGCCATGGTGGGGCTGTACGCCGAAGCGACGGATACCGCGGCGGCGCTGCGCTACCTCGACGCGCTGGAAGCCGAGCACGCCTTCTGGCTGGAGGGTGCGGACGGGCTGGTGCCGGGCACGGCGCACCGGCGCGTCGTGCGGCTGACGGACGGGTCGCTGCTCAATCGGTACTGGGACGACCGCACCGAGCCGCGGCCGGAGTCATACCGGCCGGACTACGAGTTGGCGGCGACGTTGCCGGAAGGGCGTCGCTCGGCGTTCTACCGGCACGTGCGGGCGGCGGCCGAGAGTGGCTGGGACTTTTCGAGCCGGTGGATGCGCGACCCGGCCGATCTCCGCACTCTGGAGACCACCGACCTGGTAGCGGTGGACCTGAACAGCCTGTTGTATCATGTCGAACGGACGATTGCCGCCTTGCGGATCGTCCGCGGGCGGCCCGGTGATGCGGAAGCGGCGGAGCGGTTTGCGCTCGCGGCCGAGCGCCGCCGCCGGGCGCTGCTCGCCGCCGCGTACGAGCCCGACAGCGGGTTCTTCTACGACGTCCGCTGGCGCACCGGCGCGCGTGTCACCGACCGCCCCACGCTGGCCGCCGCCGCGGTGCTCTATTTCGGGCTCGCAACGCCCGAGCAGGGGCGCGCCGTCGCCGAGCGGCTGGAACGCGACTTCCTCGCGTCCGGTGGATTCGTGACCACCCTGATCCCGTCGGGGCAGCAGTGGGACGCGCCCAACGGGTGGCCGCCGCTGCAATGGCTGGCCGTCCGGGGGCTGTGCCGCTACGAGCACGTGGCTGCGGCCGCTACGGCCCGCGATCGGTGGCTTGCGCTGAACCGCCGGATCTACGGCTCGACGGGCAAGATGACGGAGAAGTACGACGTGCTCGATGCCGATCGGCGCGCCGGGGGCGGCGAGTATCCCAACCAGGACGGCTTCGGCTGGACCAACGGGGTGGCGCTGGCCTTCGCCGCCCAGGAGCGCGCCGCCGCCACCGGGGAGACGCTGCTCCCGGCCTTGACGTGCTCGACGGCGGCTCGCTGAACCCGATCATGCTGCCCGCGGCAGGCGGTGCTGCCGGGCGGCGTTTGTCCTCCCCCTCGACGTGACCGAGGCCCCCGCCGGGAGTGCGGACTCGGCCGACATCGTCCGCTGGCAGTGCTTCCCGATCCGCTATCGAGGCTAACGGCGACCATGCCCCAGTTCCAACTCGCAGCTCCCGACCTCGTCATGGTAGCGCTCTACGTCGTGTTCATCGTCGCGCTGGGCTTCTACTTTGCCCGGCGGACCAAGACCACGGACGACTACTTCCTGGCGGGTCGGTCCCTCACCTGGGGACTCATCGGCTTCTCGCTGTTCGCTTCCAACGTCTCGTCGAGTACGCTCGTGGGTCTGTCGTCCGCGGCGTACGGATCGGGCATCTCCGTCTACAACTACGAGTGGATGGCGGCCCTGGTCCTGATCGTGTTCCTGGTCTTCTTCCTGCCCTTCTATCTGAAGACGCAGGTCTTCACGATGCCGGAGTTCCTGGAACGGCGGTTCGACCAGCGGTCCCGCTACTACTTCTCGCTGCTGCTGATCGTGCTGAACATCACGGTCGATACCGCGGGGGCGCTGTACGCGGGCGCCCTGGTCGTCCAGATCGTCTACCCCGCCGCCCCGTTGTGGGCCTCCGTGGTGGTCCTGGGGGTTCTGGCCGGTATCTACACCATTGCCGGCGGACTCAAGGCGGTCGTCTACACCGATGCGGTGCAGGCCGTGCTGCTCCTGCTTGGCTCCGTGCTCGTGGCCATCCTGTCGTTCAACGCGATCGGCGGCTCGTGGTCGGCCGTGACGGCCGTCGTGCCCGCCGACGACCTGTCCATCGTGCGCCCGATCTCGGACCCGGTGCTGCCCTGGCCGGGGCTGGTCACCGGGGTCTTCCTCCTGGGGTTCTACTTCTGGGGGACCAATCAGTTCATGGTGCAGCGCACGCTCGCCGCAAAGGATTTGAATCATGGCCGCTGGGGCGCGCTGTTCGCGGGCCTGCTCAAACTCCCCGTCATCTTCATCATGGTGCTGCCGGGCATCTTCGGGCGGCTGCTCTATCCGGCCGCCGAGTACCCGCGCCTGGCCGAGAACACGGATCTGATCTTCCCGACGCTGATGTTCGACCTGCTGCCCGTGGGTGTCCGGGGGCTCATCATGACCGCGTTGGTGGCGGCGATCATGTCGAGCGTGGACTCGACGCTGAATTCCGCCTCCACCCTCGTCACGATGGACTTCATCAAGAAACTCAAGCCCCGGGCGTCCAATCGGGCCCTCGTCATCGCCGGCCGCGTCGTGACCTTCGTGTTCATGGGACTGGCCATCCTGTGGGCGCCGCAGATCGTCAAGTTCCCGAACATCTGGACGTACCTGCAGCAGATGCTGGCCTACTTGGCGCCGCCCATCGTGGCGTGCTTCTTTGGGGGCGTGTTCTGGAAACGCGCCAACGGGAACGGCGCGCTCGCCGCCCTCGTGGCTGGCCATCTCGCGGCGGCCGTCATCTTCGGACTCGCGCTCTCGCGCTCGATCATCGTCCAGACCCACGCGCTGTCGCCGGAACAGCTGCAGATGGCACAGGCCGGCACGCCGGTGATCCACTTTCTGTATCTGGCGCCGATCCTGTTGGCGATTTCGCTCCTGGCGATGGCGGTGGTGAGCCTCGCCACGGCCAAGCCCCCTGCGGAGGTCGTGCGGACGCTGACGTGGTCCCCGGCCCTCCTGGCGGAAGAGACGCCGGCCCTGGCGCTGCTGCCCTGGTACAAGAACTACCGGTACCAGTCGGTCGCCATGCTGGTCGTGATTGCGCTGTTCGTCATCGCGTGGTGGTGAGGATGCGGGTCCACCCTGCGGATGCGGAAGACGATCGTCGCCATCGGTGAGGCGCTGTGGGACGTGTTCCCCGATCGGCGCCTCCCGGGCGGAGCGCCGTGCAACGTGGCGTTCCACGCCGCCCGCCTCGGCGACCGCGGCGCCATCGTCACGCGCGTCGGCACCGATACGCTCGGTGACGAGCTGGTCAGGTTTCTCCGGGACCGCGGGGTGGAAACCGGCCTGGTGCAACGCGACGCCACGCACCCCACCGGCACGGTGCACGTGACGCTCGCCGCTGGCGAGCCGCGCTACACGATCCCCGAACCGGTGGCCTGGGATTACCTCGCGCCGGACGATGCGGCCCGGACGTTCGTGCAGGCCGCCGACGCGGTGTGCGTGGGCTCGCTGGCACAGCGGAGCGATGCGAGCCGGGCGACCATCCAGCAACTGCTCGGCGATGCGAAGAGCCGCGCGCTCGTCGTGTTCGACGGGAACCTCCGGCCTCCCTTCGTCGATCGCGATGTCCTGGACGCCACCTGCCGCCTCGCCGACGTCATCAAGCTGAACGAGACGGAGGTCGATCGACTTGCGGCGCTACTCGGGCGGCCGACCCTGCTGCCCTGGCTGTTGGGTGAGGTGGGCGTCACCGCCGTGTGCGTCACGCGGGGGAAGGACGGTGCCTCGCTCACCACGCGGCAGGGCACGGTCTCCGCGCCTGGTGTGGAGATCGACACGTCGGCGGGGGACGCGGTGGGCGCGGGTGACGCGTTCACGGCGGCGCTGGCGCACCAGTTGGTGCGCGGTGCCACGCCGGCGGAGACGCTGGCTACCGCGAACCGGTACGCGGCGCTCGTCGCGAGTCGGACGGGGGCCATGCCCGACCTGTCGGCCGGGGATCTCGTGGGAATCGGTGTGAGAGGGAACTGACGGGCGGCGCGGCCTTCGACCCCGCCTTCAGAAGTGAATCTCCACGACGTCCCCTTCCTCCAGCACGTGCGCCGCGTGGACCGACTGCCCGTCATACGCACTCGGGCCCCAGACTCGGGCGAACTTCATGCTGGCGGCCACGTCCTGGTGAATCGTCCGCGCGAGGTCGCCGACGGTGGACCCCTGCGGCAGCGTGAACGGGCGCTCGCGGTCCGGGTCCTCTCTGGGCTCCTTGGTGTAGACCCGAATGATTCGCAGCGCGGCGAAGCTCCGCTGCCCCAGCTCGTCGAGTCCGCGGCGGGTCACGCAGGAAACGGGCACGGTCGGCCACGGGATGTCCTGTAGCTCCCGGAGTGCTTCGAGGTCCGCGTCGGCACCGGGGCGGTCCATCCCGGTGACGACCAGCAAGGCCGGCCGGTAGCGCCATCCCGCACGTCCGTCGTCCGGCGCCGCGCTCCCTGCCGGAAAGAGCCCCACGGCCTTTGCCGTGAGAAGCGCGGTGGCCAGCTCGAGCCCGACGAGCGGATGCGCGATCGAGAGCACGAGCCACACGAGGTCACACCCGCGCACCAGATCGTAGACCCACGGCTCCACATGCTCCTCGCAGAGCGGGGGCAGATCCACGAGCTGCAAGGCGATGTCTTCGTAGGGCATCATGCCGGGGGTGGCGTCCCGCGTCGTGAGCGGGTAGTCCGCGACCGTGGGGGTGGCGTGCGTGAGCGCGGTCACGAGGCTGGACTTCCCGGCGTTCGGCGGGCCGACCAGGACGATCTGGCCGGCGCCCTCCCGGGGAATCTTGTGACTGTGCCCCTTAGGGCCCTTCTTCTTTGGCTCGCGCTTCAGCTTCGAGAGACGGGTGCGCAGGTCGGCCTGGAGCTTCTCCGTGCCCTTGTGCCGGGGAATGACCCGGAGCATCTCCTCGAGGCCCGCGATCTTCTCCTCGCGGGTCACGGCGCTCCGGTACCGCGCTTCGGCTTCGCGATAGGCGGGCGTGAGGTTAGCCGGCATCGTGCCCTACGTGCGGCGAGTCATGGCTGGCCGTGTTGCTCGCGCTCCATCCACGATATCGCCGCACGCGCTCGCGATGGGTGGGTATCAGGCGATCACCAGCGCTTCGTGCGGCTGGAGGCGGATCCCATCCCTGATCTCACGTCCCTCACGCGCCCGGTGGGTGGACACCGCGATCCGGCCGGTGGATCCTCCGACCTCGACCGCCCGCGGTTCGGCCGCGAAGTTCACCGCCACGAGCGCCCGCTCGGCGCCGCGGGATCGCTGGAACACGAGGCAATCGTCGGGGACCGGATCCACCGGGCGATACGTCCCCGTCTGGAGCGCCGCCGAGCGCCGCCGCAAGGCCAGCAACCGGCGATACAGGTTGAGCAGCGAATCGGGATCGCGCCGCTGCGCCTCCACGTTCCGCTCGGCGTAGTCGTCGCTCACGGGCAGCCAGGGGTGGGTCGTCGGCGTGAACCCGGCGGAGGGCTCCGCCGACCACTGCATCGGCGTACGGCACCCGTCGCGGCCCAGCTCCGGTTCGGTGATGCCCCACGGATCCTGCCGTTGGTCCAGCGGCACGCTCGCCTCGCGCATCCCGATCTCGTCGCCGTAGTAGAGGATCGGCGTCCCCCGCAACGTGAGCAGCAGCACCGCTGCCTGGCGGCTCCCGTGCTCGCCGAGGCGGGTGGCGAGACGCGGATCGTCATGATTCCCCAGGCTGTAGTTGGGCCACGCACCGGTCGGGAGGCTGCGCTCGATGCCGTCCACGATGCGCCGCACGCCGGCCGCCGTCCACGGCACCTTGAACAGCCCGAAGTTGGTCGGCATGTGCAGTCCATCGAGGCGCGCGCCGTAATACTTCCCCAGCTCCACTGGGTCGTAGACGTGCACTTCGCCCAACGTCATCCGCGGCGGCTCGTAGGCCTCCACCAAAGCCCGCATGTCCCGGAAGATGTCGTGAATGTCGGGGTGCGCCACGTCGTACAGGTGGACCTGTGAGTCGAACGCGCCCAGCGGCTTGTGCGCGGGCGGCGCACGCTCGTCGTTGAGGGGATTGTCCCGCTCGGCGGGATCCTTGAGCAGGAACTGCACCGCGTCCAGCCGGAATCCGTCCACACCGCGCTCCAGCCAGAAGCGCATCGTGTCCAGCATCGCGGCGCGGAGGCCAGGATGCCTCCAGTTGAGATCGGGCTGCGCCTTCAGAAACGAATGGCGGTAGTACTGCCCCGTCCGCCCGTCCAGCTCCCACGCCGATCCGCCGAACACGCTGAGCCAGTTGTTGGGCGCCGCGCCGTCCGGCCCGGGATCGCGCCACACGTACCAGTCGCGGCGCGGATGGTCGCGAGCGCTGCGCGATTCCTCGAACCAGGGATGCTGATCGGACGAATGGCTCGGCACGAAATCGACGAGCACCTTGAGCCCGAGGGCGTGGGCCCGTGCGACCAGGCGGTCGAACGTCGGGAGATCCCCGAACAGGGGATGCACGTCACGATAGTCCGACACGTCGTACCCGAAGTCGGCCATCGGGGACGGGTAGAACGGCGTCAGCCAGACGGCATCGATGCCGAGCGTCCCGGCGACGTACGGCAACCGGTCGATGATGCCCTGGAGATCGCCGACGCCGTTCCCGGTCGTGTCCTGGAAGCTCCGGACGTAGATCTCATAGATGACAGCGGCCTGCCACCATGGGGGTGGCGCTCCGATCGCCACGGTCCGTCAGCGCGCCGCGGCCGTGTCGGTCTCAGGCAACGCATCGCTCAGCGTGTCGGCGGTCGCGTACGTCAGGCCAAACCCGTAGGGAAACAGCGGCCGATAATCGGCGTCGCCGCGATTGAGCGGCGTCTGAGACGGCGCGGCCGGCCAGCTGTAGGACAACGTGCCCCTGAAGTCGGCGTTCACCGCACCGTCGGCGGTGCGGAATAGAACGTCCGCCACGCCGCCGCCCTCGGTACCGGGCAGCCACGCGGCCACGAAGGCCGTGGAGGCGTTCAATTCGGGATTGACCCACAGCGGCCGTCCGCTCAGGAACACCGCCACGACGGGGATGTTCTGCGCCTTGAGCCGCCGCAGCAGCGCGAGGCCCTCCGGATACTTCGCCGAGTAGCTCAGCGATTCGAGATCGCCTTCCATCTCCGCGTAGGGGTCTTCACCGAAGACCACGATGGCGACGTCCGGCCGTCGGCTGAACGAGCCGTCCGCGCTGAGCGTCGCTCGGCCGCCACCGGCGGTCACGGTCGTCCGGACGCCGGCCCAGATCGAGGTCGCGCCGGGGAAATCGGCGTTGGTGTTCTCGGTGCCCTGCCAGGTGATCGACCATCCCCCGGACTGCTTGCTGACGTTGTCCGCGCCGTCCCCGGCGACCAGCACGTGCTGGTCGCGGCGCAGCGGCAGCAGCCCGCCCCGGTTCTTGAGCAGGACCATGGACTCGCGCACCGCCTGACGCGCCACCTCCCGGTGGCGTGGCGCCCCGATCAGCGATGTATCGCCCGCATGCGGGCGGGACGACGGACGCCCCCTGGCGAACAGCCCGGTTCGCAGCTTGACGCGCAGGATGCGCCGCACCGCCTCGTCGACCCGCGATTCGGTGATCTCGCCTGACCGGACCTGCGCCAGGGTATTCGTGCGCAAGGCCTGCCAATCCTCCGGCACCATGATCATGTCCACACCGGCATTGATGGCCAGGGGACACGATTGATTGCTGCACCCCGGCACCTGCGCGTGGCCGTTCCAGTCTCCGATCACGAAGCCGTCGAATCCCAGCCGTTCTTTGAGGACCTCGGTGAGCAGGTAGCGACTGCCATGCACTTTCTCGCCGCGCCAGCTGTTGAACGACGCCATGACGGTCTGGGCGCCGGCTTCCAGCGCCGTGAGGTAACCCTGCGCGTGGATGTCCAGGAGCTGCTGTTCGGTGGAGAGGTTGTCTCCCTGATCGTCGCCGCGATCGGTGCCACCGTCACCCAGGTAGTGCTTGGCCGTCGCCACGACGTGCGACGCGCTCAGGAAGTCCGGCGTGCCCGCTCGCCCCTGGAGCCCCGTGATCATGCGGCCCGCATACTCCCGCACGATCTCGGGGTCTTCCGAGTAGCCCTCGTAGGTGCGGCCCCAGCGGTCGTCCCGCACCACGGCGAGCGTAGGGGCGAACGTCCAATCGATGCCCGTGGCCAGGACCTCCAGCGCCGTGATTTCGCCGATCCGCTGGATCAGGTCCGGGTTGCGGGTGGCCCCCAGGGCGATGTTCTGGGGGAACAGCGTGGCGCCGATGACGTTGTTGTGTCCGTGGACGGCGTCGATGCCCCAGATCACCGGGATCCCCGCGCCGCCCTGGGCCGTGTCCATCGAGGCATCGTAGTACGCGTCGGCCAACGCCACCCAGTCCGCCACACGCGAGCGCTTGACCTTGTTGGGGAACGACCCGCCCCCGTTCAGCACCGAACCCAGATGGTACTGCCGGAGGTCCGCCGGCGTGACGCTCTGGATCTCGCCCTGGACCATCTGCCCGACCTTCTGTTCCAGCGTGAGGCGCGCCAGGATCGAGTCCACGCGGCGTTCGAGCGCGGCATCGACCGGGACACGGCTGGTGATGCGGGGCCAGGTGACCGATTCGGGCGCGTCGCCAGGGCCGGCGCAGGCGGGGAGCAGGATGAGGGCGAGCAGGCTGGAAACCCGCAGCTCAGCGGTGATGCGAGGCATAGTCGTAGTCCGTCGGTGGGTTGGGGTGGAGGCGGACGTGGGGAGGGTCGGGATCATCTCACCGTCCCTCCACGGTCAATTCGAACACCTGACTCTCGAGTGGGCGCAGGGACACGACCGGCACGTAGGCGTGAATCCGGCCGCCCCGTCCGACCTGGAGCGGTGTCCCGGCCGGCCCGTCAAGCAGGCTGGTCGCCCGGTACCGTCCCGCCGGCAGGACGCCGTCCGATGACGTGAGGTGCGCGTTCACGATGGGGGCGGTCCCGAGGTTGGCGACCACCAGCACCGCGCCCTCGCCGTCGCGCCGCAGGTAGGCGGCGACGGCATCGTTGCTCGCGCGGAGCGGGATCAGCTCGCCGCCGGCCAGGGCCGCGTTGGTGCCCCGCAGGTGGATGAGTCGGCGATACCGGTTGAGCAACGAGGCCGGGTCGGCGTGTTGCAGCGCGACGTTCGTGGTGAGCGAGTCCGGCTGGAGCGGCTCCCACGCCTGGCCTTCGGTAAAGCCGGCGCCCCGCTCGGGGGCCCACTGCATCGGCGTCCGCAGCCGGGGGTCGGGCTTGTCGCCGGTCATGCCGATCTCCTCGCCGTAGTAGACGAACGGCAGCCCGGGCAGCGTGAGCAGCAATGTGGCCGCCACCCTGGCCTTCCCGACATCGCCGCCGAGCGCGGTGAGCGTTCTGGTCTGGTCGTGGTTCTTGAGGAACGGTGCCCAGCGCTCGGCGGGCAGCTCGCGTTGGAGCCGCAGAAACGGACCCAGCAGGGACTGCGCCGACCCCAAGCGGACGGACTCCACGATCGCGTCCGACGCCTCGAAGGCAAAATAGGCGTCCAGCTGATCCGGATAGTACCGCAGCATCGCGCCGATGCTGTCCCACACCTCGCCGATGGTGAATGCCGCGGGGGCCACGCGCCGGACGTGCGCGGCGAACGCTCGCAGGGCGGCGTGGGTCGCCGGGACGTGCTCGACGATCCGGCCCTGCTCCAGCTCCACCAGGTGCTTCACAGCATCGAGCCGGAATCCGTCCACGCCCAGCTCGGTCAGCCAGAAGGTGGCGACCTTCTTCGCCTCCTCCAGGACCGCGGGGGTCTCGTAATTCAGGTCCGGCATGCCGCCCCAGAAGAACCCGTAGTAGTACTCGTCCCGCACGGGGGAGCGGTGCCAGTTGTCGCCGCCCCAGGGGTTCTTGACCCCCGGGTGCGTCGGCGACCAGAGGAACCAGCTCCGATATGGCGAGGCGGAATCCCGCAGCGCCTCCTGGAAGTACGGGTGTTCGCTCGACGCATGGTTCAGCACGAGGTCCACCAGCACCCGGATGCCGCGCCGGTGCGCCTCGGCCACGAAGCGCTTGAAGTCGTCGTTGGTGCCGTAGTCGCGCTCGATGCGGTAGTAGTCCGTTACGTCGTAACCGTGATAGCTCGGCGACTCCGCCACCGGCATGAGCCAGACGCACCGGGCCCCTAGGTCGCTGGCCGTGCCAGGATCGCCGTCGTTGATGTAGTCGAGCTTGGCCGTGAGCCCGTTCAGGTCGCCGATCCCGTCTCCGTCGCTGTCGAAGAACGAGCGGACGAAGACCTCGTAACACACCGCACCGCGCTTCCAGCTGTCCACCGCGGCGTGAGCCGAGTCCTGCGCACCAACCGGCGCGGGAAGGACGAGGAGGGCGACGGTGAACGGAAGGATCCACGAGCGGTGGGGCGACATGCGGCCATGACCTCGAAGCGGGATACGCGGAAAACGTACCCGCGTGGCCGCCCGCGGACAACACGCGGTGACACGGCCGAGTGTGTCGCGGGCACGGCTCATGCCGGATACATTTGGGATCTCGACCGGTCGACCCTCACCAGCATCACGGCGGTTCTTCCCATGCACGTGCTCGCATCGCTCTTCGTGGTCCAGGCGCTCGCGCAGGGGGTGCAAGCGCCGGTGCTCGAATTCCCGGAAGCGGGTCTGGACGATTCGGTGGCCTACGAAGGCTATGCGACCCGCTTCTTCCGTGACTCGCGGCGCAACGCCTTCCAGATCTACCTCGATACCCGGAGCGGACGGGTGGTCCACGTGTGGGCCGACGCGTCCAATGTCAGCGCGGCCTTCACGGTGCGCGATACGCTGGGCCGGCCGGCGCCGCTCACGTGGGGTGGGTCGGGTGTCGAGGTGTTTGACGACGGACCACGCCGGGCGGTGCGGCATCGGCTCGCGTCGGCGGCGGGGGCTCTCGAGATCGGCTGGTTCGTGCTCGGCACGATGCGGCAGGAGCGTGATGTCCAGCACTGGGGCTGGCACCGGAAACCCTATGGCGACGGCCGCTTTGCGCTGGAGGAGCTGACGGACTTGATCGCCAGTGTGGAGCGGCTGCCCACCGCGGAGCGGCGGCGCCATCTGTCACTGCTCGGTGCCCGCAGCGTGACCGATCTGCGGGGACGGCTCTACCCGCGGCTCACCCTCACACAGGGCGACACGCTGTGGACCGTCGTCGTGGAGCACATCAGCCTGGACGGCCGGAACCGCATGACCTTCGTGCTGTCCGGCGACGCCAGGACCAGCATGGCCGATGTGGCGGGCGACGTGATCCGGATTCGGGCGCGCGGCGCCGGCGGCACCCGGTTCGAGGTGACTGGCACCACCGACGCCCCGGCGCTCACGCCGCTCGAACGGAGCCAGATCTTCAACGACGCATTCGAGGCGTTCTACCAGCGCCAGCGCCGCCTGGCCGACAGCTTGCGGCGGGCGCTGACGCCCGAGGGGCTGGCACGGGACGCGCGTGTCCTGTCCTTCCGCCGGTTCGAGCGGGAGATCCGTGGGCTCGAGCTGTTGAGCTACCAAGAGAAGCTCATGGCCGCCCTGCCCAACTACGCGACGTACTTCGGTCGCGACATGATGATGACGGCGCTCATGCTGGAGCCCATCTCGTCGGTGGAGCTCCAGGAGCACGTGATCGCGAGCGTGCTGCGCAAGCTCTCACCGGCCGGCGAAGCGAGTCACGAGGAAGCACTCGGCGGGCAGGCGATCCGCGAGAACGCCGCGGAATACAGCGCCCTGATCCGGGAGTGGGCGGACGCGACCCGGACGGACCCGGCGGCTGCCGCCCAGCACCTGGCTGACGCCCGTGCGCTGCTCGGGACGCTGTCGCGGGTGCGCGAGAACTACCGCATGATCGACGACGACTTCCAGCTGCCGGTGCTCGCCGGCCGCTATCTGGCGCGGACCGACGTGCCGGCCGAGCGAAAGCGACGCTTCCTGACCGCCGCCGCCGGGAGCGGCGTCACGCGGCTGGACGCGCTGGTCCGGAACCTCGCGTTCGTGGCGCGGCTCGCATGGCCGTATGCCCAGGAGCCGGTGGCCACGAATCTGGTGGGCTTTCAGTACCGGGATGACCGCGGCTGGCTGCCGGGCAGCTGGCGGGACAGCCGCGTGGGGTACGGCGGCGGCAGGTTCGCGATGGATGTGAACGTCGTGTGGGTGCCCAAGGCGCTGGAGGCGGCGGAGACCATTCTCTGGGCGATAGACGCCCTCGGGTTCTCCGCGGAAGCCGCCGTGTCCCGCGTGCCCGGCGATGCGGTGGCGCTCACGGCGCTGCTGCACGACGCCGCCCGGTGGCAGTCGACGCTTGCCACGTGGCACGCGGCGCGGCGGCACTTCGAGGTCGAGCGCACGCCGGACGAGATCCGCGCGCAGGTGACCGCAGCGCTTGAGGCGATGAGCGAGCCGGAACGATCCTACTGGCGGCAGTACCTGCATCACCCCAGTGCTGCGCGGGCCCTGCGCTTCCTTGCGGTGGCGCTCGACAGCGTGGGCCGGCCGATCGCGGTCGCCAACACCGACCCCGCGACGGACCTGTTCCTGGGGGACTACACGGAGCAGATCCTGCGCGGCGCCGCCACTCCGGGTGCCGTTGGGTCGCTGCTCGACGTGGTGGCCCGACCCTATCCGGTGGGCCTCTTCGTGGACGGCCTGGGGCCCCTGGTCGCCAACGACGTCTATGCGAGCCCCGAGGTCCAGCAGGCCTTCCGGGACGATCTGTACCACTCGCCGCGCGTAGTCTGGGGTCGCGAAGTGAACCTGCTGTTCCTGGGGCTCGCCAGACAGATCCACGCCGCGTACGACGCGTTCGGCAGACTGCGGTCTGACGGTGACGCGATGCGCGCGTACGTGAACGGCTTGCGCCGCTCCCTCGATGGCGCGCGCGCGGCCGTCGAGGCCTCGGGCCTCAAGCACAACGAGCTGTGGAGCTACCGGATCGAAGGCGACACGCTGCGCCCCGTGCGCTACGGGACGAGTTCCGACATTCAGCTGTGGAACGTGACGGACCTGGCCGTCCGGTTTCTGCTCGACCGTTTGGCGGCGCCCTGAGGTGTGACCGGCGGCACGTTTCCTCCCTGATGGCCGCGTATCTTGGTCGGCAAGCACATGGCCACCACTCGGCATCTGGAGGAATGCAAGATGCGGTACGCAGGTCTGTTCTCGCTCGCGCTCGCTGGGGCCGTCACCCTGGCGTGCGGCGACTCCACCGGCATCACGGTGCAGGATCTAGTCGGCGACTGGAGTGCCACACAGTATCGCTACATCAATGCGGCGGATACCACCCAACAGGTGGATGTCATCAGTCTCGGGGCCAGCTTCACGTTGACCGTGGTGGCGGACGGGACGGCCTCCACCCTGTACACCAATCCGCAGGGCGGGACCAGCTCGGATTCCGGCACCCTCAGCGGGGACGCCACGACGCTCACACTCTCCGGAACGCCGTTCCAGGCGCAGCGGTCTGGTGATGTGCTGACACTCACCGACCGGTCCAGCGCCTACGACTTCGATGGCGACGGGAGCAGTGAGGCCGCGACCTTGATCATCCGGATGCAGCGCTAGTAGCCGAATCGGATCCGGACGCACCGGCGCCCTGCCTCGTTCTGAGGCAGGGCGTCCCCTTTTGAGTCAGGTCGGGAGGAGCGCAGCCCCGCTGCAACTCCCTGCCGGTCAACCGGTTCCTGCCTTCACAGCGCGTGGAATGCCACTTGCCGCTCCCATCGATTAGCTTCGATCCACGATCTCGAGACGGAAGGTGCGTGACATGACGTTGTTGAGACTCACACCGCTACTCGCCGCGGCCGGCGTGCTGGCCGCCTGCTCCGATTCACTCGCCCCGCTCGGGGACCGTCAGGTCCAGGTCACCGTCCGGGTGATTCCGACGGGCGCGGCGCCCGCCGGGACCCTGGCCCCGGTGCAGGGAAGCGCCGCGACGGTCGAGATCCAGAGCGTGTCGTTCGTGCTCGGCGGCCTCAAGCTGGAGACTGCCGGGCTCGACGAGACCGTGGACTGGATCCACGAGCAATCGGAGGTGGTCCCGCTCGATCTGACGGGCGACCCGATCCTCGTGTTCGACACGGACGTGCCAGCGGGGACGTATAAAGAGCTGGAAGTGTCGATCGACAAGCTCGAAGTCGGCAATCCGGCCGAAGAGCCGCTGATCGTGGCGTATCCGGCCCTCGCCGACGCCAGTGTGCTGATCCAGGGCACCGTGGACGGCGCCCCGTTCACCTTCACCGCGCCCCTGGATGTCGATCTCGAGCTGCCGTTTGCCTCACCCCGGACGTTCGTGGATGGTGAGCCACGGCCGCTGCTGGTGGAGCTGGTGATCGACCCGACCGGCTGGTTCGTCGGCCCGACTGCCACGCTCGACCCGCGAGACGAGGCCAACCGGTCCGTCATCGAGGGCAACATCCAGGCGTCGTTGGAGCTGCTCGACGACTGAGGGAACTGCGGGCGGCGACTCGCCGGGTTACCGTCCGGCGAGCAGCCCGTCCAGCGCTCGATAAACCGAGTCCATCCCTCGGGACAGGTCCGTGTCGTCCAGCGCGCGCAGATCCTCGACGCGCACGCGCATAGGCCGGCAGCCCGCCGCCGGTTCGGCCACCATCGGGCGCCTACCGGCTCGGGTATCGCCTTCCCCCGCCACCCCTTCGGCGGGTGCCGCGGGGCGCGCAAACCCCACCGCGGCCGCCAGGAGCTCCGTGGCCCGGCGCGACGCCCCGGCCTTCCAGGCCACGTAGCCCCGGTAGAAGTGTGCCTCGACGCTGGTGTAGTTTGACCCGGTGACCTTTTCGAACCACGTGCGTGCTTCCTCCAGATCGCCGCGCAGCAATGCCACTTCGCCCAGATGCAGCAACGGGCCCGTCTCCTCGCGGTTGATCTCCAGGGCGCGTCGAAACTCCGCGTCGGCGCTCGCCAGGTCCAGCAACGCCGGCGCGCCCACGCACGAGTACAGCACGCCCAGCTGCGAGTGCCCGCGGGCGTTGCTGGGGTCCACCTCCACCAACCGCCGCCACGCGCGCTCGGCACCAGGCAGATCCCCTAGCTCGAACGCCATGTTGCCGAGGTAATAGAGCGCATCCTGGTGTCCCGGATTGAGTGCCAGGGCCCGGGTGTACGCTTCCCGGGCGTCGGCCAAGCGCCCGGCGATGCGATGGTCGGTGGCCTGGCGGTACGTCTCCCAGAACTGCTGTACCCGTTCACGATCCTCGGTCGAGATCCGCGACGTTTCCGTGTCATCGAGGGCGCCCCTGGGCCCTCGCTTCAGCAGGGTGACCACGGCGAACAGCAGGACCACGACGACCAGGCACCCCGCGATCCACCTCATCGCCGGGCCGCCTGCTCCACGACGTGCAGCACCCGACTTGGCGCGGGCGCCGACACAATCTGCCGAGTGCCGCTGGGCCAGCGGATCTCCAGCGTATCCACGCCGTTGGCAGCGCCAAGTCCGAAATGTTCGATCAGGCTGTTTTGCGACAAGTAGGACGTCTGTGCGCCGACCTCGCGGACCTGTACGGTGCCGCCCGCTACGAGCCGCACCCGCGCGCCCACGCCAAACCGGTTGCTCTTCGTGCCCTCGAGCGCGACCCCGAGCCAGCGCTGGCGGTTGCCGCCGTCGTTCCTGAGCAGGAGGCCCGGCCCGCCGTTGTTCACGATGAAAACGTCCACGTCGCCGTCGTTGTCGTAGTCCCCGAAGGCCGCCCCGCGGCCGACGTGCGTTTCCTTGAAGTACGCTCCACTCACGGGCGACACGTCGTAGAACCCGTCCCCCGCGCCGCGATTCCAGAACAGCAGGCTGCGCATCGGAACGAGGAGTCGCCGATCCCGTTTCTCTTCCAGGGTGCTGCCGTTCACGACGAACAGGTCCGGCCGGCCGTCGTTGTCGTAGTCGACAAACGACGTGCCCCAGCCCACGAAATCGAGCGCGATCTGTCCCAGCCCGTAGCGGTCGGCCTCGTCGGTGAACTGGATCGGCTGACGCAAGTACGCGCCGCGGGCCTCGAGCTCCGCGCGGAGGTTGCTGTACAACGCGTTCTCCTGGGCGATCCAGTGCGTGACGAAGAGATCCAGATCCTGATCCCCGTCCCAGTCGCCCACGGCGAGGCCCATGGCGCCCCGGTAGTCGGCGACGCGTGCGGCGTGGCTCACGTCCGCGAAGGTCCCGTCGCCCAGGTTGCGGAACATCACATTGTCGGACACGTCGTTGGCGACGTAGAGATCGGGCCAGCCGTCGTCGTCGAAGTCCGCCCACACGGCGCCGAGGCTCCGTCCGGTGGGGTTCGCGACCCCCGCGCGGACGGCCACCTCGGTGAACGTGCCGTTCCCCTGGTTGCGGAACAGGAGATTGGACTCCGGCTCGAACGACGACGGGTTGATGCCGGCGGGCTGCTCGACGTCGTACTGCCGCGTGGCTCCCTGGTCGGCGAGCTGGCGGTACTGCACGTAGCCCGTGACGTAGAGGTCCAGGAAGCCGTCCCGGTCATAGTCGCCCCAGGCGGCGCCCGCCCAGAACCCGGGCCGGCCGCCGAGGCCTGCCGCCCGGGTGCGGTCGGTAAACGTGCCGTCCCCGTTGTTACGGTACAGCACGTTATCGCCGTAGGCCGTGACGAACAGGTCGAGCCGGCCGTCGTTGTCGACGTCGGCCCAGGTGGCACCCATGCCCCAGCCGCGGAACTGGACGCCGGCCTCGGCGCTCACGTCGCGGAACGTGCCGTCGCCCAGGTTGCGGTACAGCGCCGCGTGGGCCGGCGACCGCGCCACCTCGTCCGGCGTCGCGGCCGTGAGCGGGCCCACCGCGTTCACCACGTACAGGTCCAACCAGCCGTCGCCGTCGTAATCGCCCCAGGCGGCGCCGGAGCCCATGTCTTCCGGGAGCTGCGACGAGCGGTGGCCGGTGAAGTGCCGGAACGTGATGCCCGCCTGCGCCGTGACGTCGCTGAACGTGACGCGCGGGTAGTCCGGCGGGAGGTCGCGGGCGAGGTCGGCCGTCAGCCCCTGAACCGCTTCGCCCGGCCGGTAGGTGGGTTTGGGCCGCGTGGCGAGCCACACGGCCACACCGGCAGCGACCACGAACAGCGCGCCGAAGCCCGCGGTCCGGAAGAGCAGGCGACGGCGCCGGGGGAGGCCGGCCACGCTAGGACGCGCGGCGCGGCCGCACCACGATCGTCTTCTGGTCCTCCGACATCACGGTCACCGGCGAGGTCAGGCCGGATTCCTCGCCGAACAGGAAGTTCAGGAGGAACTGGTCCACCTTGCGGTACTTCAGTTTGGCCGACACGTGGAGCGTGGCACTCTGGCCACGGGGCACGCGGAACGCGACGGTGGTATCGAGTGGCGCGCGCTCGCCGCCCGCGCTCTGCCCCAGGAGCGAGGTGGCCGGACACGAGAAGCCGAACTCCGCCCGATCGGAGGCGCCGGGGAACATGGAGCGGCGGTAGCGCACGCCGACCATCTCCCAGAGGTTGTGTCGGTCGATCAGATTGCCGGCCTGATCCACCGGCTCCGCCTTGAAGATGAACGAGCCAGGCTCGATGAAGTGCCTCCGGTCCGTGCGGCCCGAGGCGTACACCAGGTTGCCGGCTTGGTCCTGTACCTCGATCTCCACCCAGGCCTGGATGATATCGAGCGGGCCGGTGGGGAAGTCGTGGCCGACCTTGTTGTTGGTCACGACGGCCTGGATCTTCACGTCCTGGCCCGGATACACGGTGTCCGGGACCACCAGCTCCACGGGCACGGCGGGGCCGGTACGCCACTTGTCAGCGATCTCGGGGATCTCGATCTCTCCTCGAAGCCACTGCTCCGTCAGCCTGGCGTGCTCTTCGGCACCCTCGAGCTTGAGCGCGAGCGGCATGAACTGGTTCGCCGCAAGGAACCGATGGCTGCGGTGTTTGCCGTCGCGCGGCCGGCGGTTGTAGTCCAGGTCGTCGCCGCTGCCCGGGTCGTGCGAGTCATCCAGGGGCATGTGGCACTCGCGGCACTCGATCGTCTTGGTGGGATCGCCCGGCTCGTTCCAGCGGCTCTTGCGCCAGTTGTCGTACTGGTTCTGGAGCTGCACCCAGCCCACCTGATTGATCTCCTCGTCGATGAACTGCTTGTGGCATGCGGCGCAGAACTCGGCGCTCTTGAACAGCTTGTGCTGCAGCGACTTGACGTGATGCCGCGGGTAGGCCCGAAGCAGGAAGTCCCGGAAAAACCGCGCCGTGGAGCCCTCATCCAGCTCGAACATGTAGCGTTCAGGCTGCCGGATGACGTAGTTGGCATTCCCCTTGACGTCGGTTTCCTCGATGGCGTGACAGACGATGCAGGACACCCCTTCCTGGTAGCCCACCAGGTTCGTGAGGTCTTCCGTGAAGACGTTCTTCGTGCCGGAGAACAGTGAGATGGGGTCGTGGCAGCCGCCACAGTACCTGGTGGACTCGGCGCCGTTCTGTTTGGCCATCACCTCCTGCACCGACTGGAACGCCGCGTCCATGGCCGAGTAGCGGTGCGCGCTCACCTGCCACTCGTCGTAGATCTGTTCGTGGCAGCGCGAGGTGCCGCATGATTCCGAGCCGCTCATCGAGCGCGCATCGAACGCGGTGCCGGTGTTCGTGCGCGCCAGACTCGGGGCGAACGGCCGGTCCGCGCCGTAGAGGTAGCTGTAGTCGTCCGGCAGCGCGTTCTGCAGCCGTGGCGGCTCGTACCAGTACGCCACCAGCGCCACCGCGACGAACAGCGCGGCCATGACTACGAGCGACCCCACGCCCCCGCGCCGGGCGGCCGCAAGGACGGGCTCGCCGTTCGCCGCATCTGTCGCGCGGGTCGCCCGGACGATCAGCACCACCACATGGGGCACCACCGACGCGATCAGGGCGAACGTCGCCACGATGTGGACCAGGTCCCAGGCGTAGCTGATCCGCGTCGCCCAGAGCGCCTGCACGGTGAGTACCACGCCGGACACGATGGCGACGATCGTCGCGACCATGGCGAAGTAACCCGTGAGCTTCACGTGCGACATGCGGAGCGGGCGGTAGAGCAGCCAATGGCGCAGCTGATACCAGGCGAACGGGCCCAGGAACACGATGCCCACGGCGGTGTGCAGCAGCACCATGACCTGGTTGGACACGGAGAACGGGAGCAGGAAGATGGAGAGGCCCGTGAGCGTCTCGAACAACAGCAGGCCGGAGACGGCGATGAAAAGTTTGTGCTGCCACTCTTCGGTGCGCGGGCCGTTACGACGAGGCAGGGTCATGGTCACTCCGGAAGGAGCATGAGGAGCATGTGGGCGGTGTTACGCCACCGCGGGGCGACAAACACGAAGCAAGTTGTCGGGATTAGACGGTCACTGCTGAGATGGAAGTATCGGGGGGGACTCGCGTGGTGTCCAGGTCGGGGGAGGGGGGTCACCGCACGGTTCGCAGCGATGTGCAAGGGTAACGTGCGTGAACCACTCCACGACTGCCGCGGGGGGGGATGGGTACCGCAGGACGCGGCCTGGGCCGCCCTCCGGCGCGGTCGGTGGGGCAATGAGCGAAGCGGAAGCCTTGGCGAGGGTTGCTAGTGCCACGCGGCGCTGCCAAAGCCGAGTATGGCTCACGCCGCGCCGACCCGTGCGCTGGAGCCGCTCGACGCCCGTCGGTGAGGGGTCTCGTCCACCTAGCGCCCCAGCGCCCCACCGGCATGCTTGTCCGTCCCCGTCACCATTCCGCCACGGAACTAGCCGCGATGCGCCCGGCGTCCTATGGTACAAATGGGATCAGCGCGGGTGAGGGAGCATGGAGACGCTGGTGAATCGCCTCGCCGAGGCGTTGGCTGACCGCTACGCGATCGGGCGCGAGTTGGGCCGCGGCGGCATGGCCACGGTCTACCTCGCACAGGACCTGAAACACGATCGCCAGGTCGCGATCAAGGTCCTCAAACCCGAGTTGGGCCAGGCGCTTGGGGCGGACCGGTTCCTGCGCGAGATCCGACTCACGGCCAACCTGCAGCATCCGCACATCGTCGCGCTGTATGACTCTGGCGAAGCCGATGGCCTGCTGTACTACGTGATGCCGTACGTGGAGGGCGAGAGCCTCCGCGCCCGGTTGGACCGGGACGCGCGGATTCCCGTCGCCGATGCCGTGCGCATCGCGCGGCAGGTCGCCACGGCGCTGGAGTTTGCCCACGCGCGCGACGTTGTGCATCGCGATATCAAGCCCGAGAACATCCTGCTCGCTGGTGGCACGGCCCTCGTGGCCGACTTCGGCATCGCTCGTGCGACGCAGGCCGCGTCGGCCGGCCAGCCGTTCACCGCCGTGGGTCTCGCCGTCGGCACGCCCGCCTACATGAGTCCCGAGCAGGCCAGCGGCCAGTCCGATGTCGACGGCCGGAGCGATCTGTACGCATTGGGGTGTGTGGTGTATGAGATGCTCGCCGGCAGCCCGCCGTTTGGCGGCGATACCCCTCAGCGCACGCTGGCTCGGCAGGTGGTGGATCGCGCGCCGCCGCTCGCGACGACCGGTGCGGACGTGCCGCGCCCCCTAGCGACGGTCGTAGAGCGGCTGCTGGCCAAGGTGCCGGGCGACCGGTACGCGACCGCGTCGGCGTTTGCCCAGGCGCTCGATGCCGCCGCCGTGAGTGGCCCCCAGCGAACCGTCGGATCCGGCGCGTGGTGGAGCGAGGTCCTGAGCCGGCGCGCCGTGCGCGTGGTTGCGGCGTACGCGCTCCTTGGTGTGCTTGCACTGGCCGTCCTCAAGTGGTGGGTCACGCGCCTTCCCTTGTCGCCGCATCTCACAGGTCTCGTGGGGCTCACGTTGCTCCTGTTCCTGCCCACGGTGACGCTCCTCGCGTCCCGTCGCCGCGCCGACGGCTGGTCGGTGATCGAGAAGGTCGGCATTCCGGCCAACGCGCTGATCGCGATCGCGGTGCTGTTTCTCGTGTTCGGCGGGAAGGACCTCGGCGCCGCCACGACCGCCGTGACACTTCGGGACGAGGAGGGGAACCTCATCACGCGTCAGGTGCCGAAGGAAGGCTACCGCAAGAACCTCGCGGTGTTCTTCTTCGACAACCCCACTGCGGATACGGCGCTCACGTGGCTGCAGTATGGGATCCCCTGGGCGGTTCAGCATGACCTCCTGCAGGACTTGTTCTTCTATGTGCAGGATCCCCTGTCCTTTAGGGAATGGCTCCAACGCGAGGGGTTCCCGGACGGGCGGAACGTCCCGCTCGCGCTCAAGCGGCAGATCGCCCAGGATGCGCACCTGGGGTGGCTGCTTGCTGGCACGGTCGATCGGGCTGGCCGCGAGCTCACGGTGTCGACGCAGCTCTACGAGACGCGCAGCGGTCAGGTGGTGGCGAAGCGGCGCTTTGCGGGCTCCGACGTCTTCGCTCTCGTGGATCAGATCACGATGGCGCTCAAGGCGGACCTCGAAGTACCAGAGGCCCAGATCGAGGGCAGCCGTGACCTCCCGGTTGCGGAGACGCTGACTGCCTCCCTGCCCGCGTATCGCCACTATGTGGACGGGGCGGTGCGGCTGTTGCGTCTGGAGACTGCGGCAGCGGCAGTCCCGTTCGCGGCGGCCGTTGCCGAGGACTCACTCTTCGCGCTCGCCTACGTTGCGCTGTGGCAGGCGCGCATCCTCTCGAATCAGGCGGACGTTGCGCCGGCGGCGCTCGAGCGCGCGCGCCGCCTGGCGTACAAGCTGCCGGAGATCTACCAGCTCATCATCCGGACATACCACTACCGGATCGCGCAGCAAGATCCACAGCGGGCGCTCGCGGTCGCTCGGATGCACACGGAGCTCTATCCCTTTGACCTCCAGGCGCGCTCCATGTTGGCGCAACTGTGGGCGGCAGCCGGGCAGTTCGACAGCGCCGGCGCCGAAGTCGAACGCATGTATGCGCTCGACACCACGCGCCACGAGCTGCTACGGACTCTCGGGTCCCTCGCCATGCAGCGGGGCGACGACGAGCGCACCCTCGGCTACTTCCGCCGGTATGCCGATCGGTTTCCGGAGGACGCGCGTGCGTTCACCGACCTCGGCCAGCTCTATGCCCGGATCGGCGACCATGCGCGGGCACTGGAGCAGTACGAGCGGGCGTCGCTCCTCGATGCAGAAGACGTCGATCCGATCCTCGGTGCGGCCTGGGTCCTGACTGACATCGGGCGGTTCGACGACGCCCGCGCGCGGTTCGATGATGCGCTCGCCGTCGCCGAGACGCCGAGCGAGCGCACCAGGGTGTTCGACGCGCTCCGAGGGTTCCACGACCGACGGGGTGAGGTGTCGCTGGCGGTCCGCTACATGGAGCGTGGCTGGGCGGAAGGGGCCTACGCCACGGTGCCGCTCGCGCTGCTGCAGCTCAAGCTGGAAGGGCTCGCCCAATACGTCCGCGCCGGGCGCGTGGAGGTGGCACGCGATTCCCTGGCGGCCCTGGGGCGGCAAGTCAGTGGCGCCCTCGACGCGCTTCTGGCGATCGGTCGCCTCGGCATAGCCGAGGAGTTGGAGCACGCGGACAGTCTCGAAGCGGCGCTCCCGCAGCTGGATACGCTCATCGCCCGTTTCGGGCTCGGCGTGCTCCGGGGGGACCGGGAGCGAGCCCAGGGCCTGGTGTGGGAACTCCGCGGCAGCTGCGAACGCGCCGTCTCGCACTACGAGCAGGCCCGTGCGCTGAATCCGACCCTCACCGCCACCGACATCGATCTCGCGCGCTGTGAGCGCGCGCTGGGGCAATACGGCGACGCACAGCGGCGCCTCACGGAGTATCTGCGGCGACGCCCCTACCACCCGCGCGGGCTGTATGAGCTTGCGCTCGTCTACAGCCGTACGGGGAAGCGCGAGGACGCCGTGCGCCTGCTGCGGCAAGCCATGGAGGTCTTCCAGCACGCCGAACCGGCGTGCGTGTGGGTGCGTCGCGTACGAGAGGCGCTGGCGGAGTTGTCTTGATCGAAAGGCAGTCCGTGGGGCGGGCCACGGTCCGTGGTCGGCGTTGACCGCCGCCTACGCGGGCACCGCCGAGCGCCCCAGCGACTTCCCCTGTCGCGTACCAGGACCCACGTTGCTCGGATTCCGAGGAAGGACCCCATGATCCACACCCATCGCCCCCGTATCCTGCCCACGTCGTACCTGTCGCTCGTGGCCCTGGCCCTGCTGACGGTGCCCGGTCTTGCGGCCCAAGCGCCCGCAGGGGCTGCGACGGTCCAGGACGATCCGTTCCTCTGGCTCGAGGAGGTGGAAGGCGCGCGCGCGCTGGCCTGGGTGGAGGAACAGAACGCGAAGTCGGTGGCCGAGTTGCAGGCGTATTCCGGGTTTGCGACCCTTGAGCAGGACATCCTCCGGATCCTCACCACGGAGGACCGCATCCCATATCCGAACACGCGGGGCGAGACGGTTTACAACTTCTGGACCGACGAGGCGCACGCGCGCGGCATCTACCGCCGCGCGACGCTCGCGTCCTACCTGTCGGGCACGCCCGCGTGGGAGACCGTGCTGGACATCGACGCCCTGGCCGAGCGGGAGGGGGTCCCGTGGGCGTACCGCGGCATGACGTGTCTGGCGCCGGCGTACCGCCACTGTGTCGCGAGTCTCTCGCGCGGGGGATCGGATGCGGTGGAGCGGCGGGAGTTCGACCTTCCGAACGCCCGTTTCGTGCAGGACGGGTTCTTCCTCCCGGAAGCCAAGAGCTCGATGGGCTGGGTGGACGACAGCACGCTCCTGGTCGCGACCAACTGGGGCACCGGATCGCTCACGGCCTCCGGCTACGCCCGGACCGCCAAGCTGTGGCGCCGCGGCACGCCGCTCGACTCAGCGGTGACGCTGTTCGAGGGGAAGCCGACGGACGTGGCCGTCTTCGCAGCGTCCTTCGAAGCCGCGTGGGGCACGCAGCCGGTGCTCTATCATCGGCCGAGCTTCTTTGAGGGCACGCTGCACTTGCTGCGCGGCGACTCGCTCGTGCGGCTCGACATCCCGCTGGACGCCGACCCGGGCTTCGTGGGCGACCAGTTGACCGTGTACGTCCGCGACCCCTGGACCGTGGGTGGGCGCACGTACGCCACCGGCTCTGTGATTGCCATGAACCTCGAGGCCTTCCTGGGGGGGAGCCGCGACTTCCGCGTGGTCGTGGAGCCAGGTCCGCGCTCCACGGTGCAAGGCGCCAGCCCCACGCGGGACTACCTGCTGGTCAGCGTGCTCGACAACGTACGGGGCCAGCTCTGGAAATACCGGTTCGACGGGACCCGCTGGGTCGGCGAGCGGGTGCAGGCGCCGGACTTCGGGTCGGTGAATACGGTGGACGTCGATCTGCGTTCCAATCGGTTCTTCTTCACCTACTCGAGTTTCGTGCAGCCCACGACCCTGTACGTCCATCGTGACGACGGGCGCGTGGACGAGGTGCGCCGCCTGCCGGCCCAGTTCGACGCCGAGCGACTGATCATCGAGCAGTATGAGGCGGAATCGGCAGATGGGACGGCGGTGCCGTACTGGGTCGTACGCCGGCGGGATGTCGCACTCAACGGTCGGAACCGGACGCTGCTGTACGGTTACGGCGGGTTCGAGATCAGTCGTACCTCGTCCTACAGCTCCGTCGTGGGCAAGGCGTGGCTCGAGCAGGGTGGGGTGTACGCCGTGGCGAACATCCGGGGCGGGGGCGAGTTCGGCCCGGCATGGCATCGGGCGGCACTCAAGGAGCACCGGCAGCGGGCGTACGACGATTTCCTGGCCGTGGCGGAAGACCTGGTGGCTCGAGGAATCACGCAGCCGGCGTACCTGGGCATTCAGGGCGGGAGCAACGGCGGGCTGCTCACGGGTGTCGCGATGACACAACGGCCGGAGCTGTTCGGCGCGGTCGTCGTGAACGTGCCGCTGCTGGACATGCGGCGGTACAACAAGCTGCTGGCGGGCGCGAGCTGGATGGCGGAGTACGGCAATCCCGACATCCCGGAGGAGTGGGCCTATATCTCTCGCTACTCGCCGTACCAGAACGTGCGCGCGGACCGGGACTACCCGCGGCCCCTATTTACCACGACGACGCGCGACGACCGGGTGCATCCGGGGCACGCGCGGAAGATGGCGGCGCGGATGCTGGCGCAGGGACACGACGTGCTCTACTACGAGAACACGGAGGGTGGCCACGGTGCCGGGGTGACTCCCCAGCAGCGGGCCCGGATGCTGGCACTCACGTACGCCTATCTCTGGAGCCAGTTGGGCGAGGCGGGGCAGCAGCCCTAGCGGCGCCGCGGGGGGGCGCCCCGCAGGTCCCGGCCTCGCTGCGCGGCTACGGCATGGGCCGCTCCACCACCGCGACCCGTCCATCGGCCTGCGCCACGAGGAGCTGGGCACCGCGGGCCGCGAGCCCGACCGGATCCGCAATGCCGGGCACGGTATACGCACCGCGCGTGACCTTGTCCTGAAGATCGATCATCAGCAGCGTGGAATAGGCCGCGCTCATCGCGTAGAGCAGACCGTCGGCCACCACGGCGCCGGTCACCACGTACTCCGCCGCCGACCGCTCCGGACCGAGCGGAGTGAGACCCGCGCCGAGGCGCGGCTCGAACTCGGAGGCCAACACCAAGTCCCCCCGCGCAACCCGGGACACCACCAGCCGTCGGTGCCGAGGGCTCGGCACCGCCACCGTGATCAGCTCGTCCGTGTCAGGGTCGAACGCCAAGGACAGTACGTACATCTGGCGGGCGCGCACCGTCGCAAACCGGGAGCGACGCAGCTCGGTAATGCCGCCGTCCGTCTCCAGGAAGTGACGCCACTCGCGGTCGGGATCCGCCTGGGGGTCGGGCCGCAGGAGCACGTAGCTCTTGTTGGTTGCCAGGAGGGCGAGCGTGTCGCCGGTCAGGAAGGCGGCCCCGGCGAGCGGTGACAGATCGATGCTGTATCCGGGGTCGAGGACGACGCGGTGCTCGACCCGCGACAAGGTGCTGTCCAGCACGTACGTGCCGTAGCGATCCGTGACGGCGAGAAACCGGCCCGATGCCGAGTCGCGGGCCAGGTCGGTGAGCCGCCCGTGCAGCGGCGGGCCGATCCGCTCCCAGCCCAGCACGGGGAGCGCTGGCAGCGCCGCCAGTGGCCCGTGCGTGGGATCGGGGTCGGCGGCCTCGGGGTCCGGCCGCGGGATGGTCCACGATCCGCGCAGCGAGACGCGGCCCTCCAATTCCTCCATCATCCACACCCAGTGGCGGGGATTGAGCGTGAACCGGACTGGATCGGCCTGGCCGATGAAGGGAGGTGGTCCCGTCGTGACGATCGCCTGGAGCGCGTTCGCGCCGACCACGATCACGAACAGCGCAAATGCGAACCGGCCCGTGCGACCGGTGTCCCTCGTTCCCCACTCCCCGAATCCTCCCCGCATGAGCAGCATCAGCACGCCGATCACGGCGAGGACGATCCAGTGGATGAACCACGACCACACATAGGTGTGGACACCGAAGATGGGGGCCGCGAAGCCCTGGCCGACGTCGCGCGCCAGGTGGAGGGCTGAGTGCCGCAAGGCCATGAACACGCCCCAGGTCCCGAGCAGGACGGCCGTGCCGAGATAGCGGGGACGCGGGCCGTAGCGCAGCACGAAGAGCCCGACCAGCGCGATCAGGATCATCGAGGTCCGCTGCGACCAGCAGAGGATGCAGGGGGTGTCGCCGTGCGCGACCCACAGCACCACCGCCCCACCCACCGGGATCGCGATCAGCGCGATCACGACCCACGCGAGGACGGTGCGCAACCGGTCCGGCGCCAGAGCCGTCACAGGTTCACGCCCGGCACGAACGACGTGTGGGTGCCGATCAGGAACAGCAGCGCCATCAGCAGGCTGCTTGCCACGAGCAGGCCGAACGCGAGCCGCTCGCGCTCAGGCCGCCGCCACACGAGCCAGCCGGCCCAGAGAATCAGAAGAAAGGTGAGGAATTCCATGCCCGGAACGTCGTGGCCGCGCCGAGTGACGGCAAGAGGGGGTCGACGGATCGATCGATCGGTGGCCGCGGCGGCTCCGCGCGCCCCTCAGCTACCGCTCGGTCCGTCCCGCTCGGCCCGCACCAAACGGGCGTGCGCCGCGCACAGCCACGCGCCGTCGTCGAGTCGGACGGTTGCCGGCTGCCCGCAGCGGATCCGCGGGTCGGCCACGTCGCTCCCCGCGGGCTCCGTTTCGTAGCCCACCACGTAGGGGCACAGCCGGACGGGCCCGTCCTCGGACATATGGTCTGATGTAGTACATCGCGATGGCATTGGCCAACCCCCGAGGGCCGCAGAGGCACCGGTTCGCCCCCCTGCGCTCTTGGGCTTGCGGGCGCCACCCGCTGGGGCCATGTTCGCCTGTCGCCTTGAGAGCTGCCGGCTGTCTCGCCGAGGCACGCCCATCCGCCGTTGTTTCGCGACCTGGCCTGCCAGCGAGACCGCATTCGGCTCTCGGCACCACCACCGAGAATGTCGGCGGCGCGCCGAACGCGCCCGTTCCGCGATCTTCGCGCATGCCCGCTCCGTACTCCAGGGCCCTAGGAAGCCTACGGCTCTCTGCCGGGGTCCACGGGGAGGCCCAACCATGGCCTACATCGTCAAGCGTGCCGTCTCCGTCCGCTCCGGACCCGGCCGGCAATTCAGGTGGCTGCGCAACCTCGATCGGGGGGTGCGAGTCGAAGTCGCCGAGTCCCAAGGGGGGTGGAGGAAGCTCCGGGCCGGGGGGTGGGTCCAAGGAGACTATCTTCAGCCCGAGGGCGTCGTCGCGATCCCGAACACCGAGGTCATCTACGGCTCGGCTCCCGATGTCGACGCGGGGTCGGATCGAGACCTGCCGCCCCTTGGCCCACCGCCGTTTCTGATGTTCCGTCCGCAGCCTGGGGGCCGAGTCGGTCCGCCGCTGGGTGCGAGGAGCATGTGGGGCGAGGCCCATCCGCGCTATCCACAGGATCGGGCCGGCCACTTCACAGCCGACGGGATGGAGCGGCACCGCCTGTCCATGGAACTGCGAAGGGCCGCCCGCGCCTTGGGGCGACTCCACGCCACCCTCATGTTTCTGGCCCAGCGTTACAACCCCGACGATTTCCCGCGACTCGAAACGGCACCGGGCGCGCGAGGGGTGTTCGGTGGCGACGCACCAGACCCAATCTCCGGCAGGGACCGGGAGTTCATCGAGCAATTCGACCAGGCGCGGGCCGCCGGCTACATCACCCAGCGTGGTACCGGTCGGTGGCGGTCGGCCGTGCCTGCGACTCCTGAGTACCTCGAACTCGAGCGCGACCCCGACTTCCGTGCGGACTTCACGGAGGCCGTGCGCGATCATTGGACGTATGTGTCCCGCGACCAGCTGATCGAGGAGATTCTACTCCTGATCATCCAGGAACTCCTCCAGCGGGGCGTCGGTCGCGCGGCTCGCGCGGCCGGGAGGCCCGGTGCCAGCGCCGCGGCGCGTGCCGCGGGCCGTAGCGTCACCACGATTGGCGCCGCGTATGGCCGGGTACTCGCTCACGTGCGGGCCTTGCTGGCGGCCTTACGCGTGCGTGCACGCACGTTGGCTGATCACGTGAGGCGAATCGTGGGTAGTGGCGAGCGACCCGTAACCGTCCGGATGCTCCCGACAGCGCGCAGCGGAGCGACGTTGCCCGGTATCGGTCCGGGCCCCCGCCCGCCCGGTGCGGCCTCGGCAAGCCCGCTCCCCGCCAATCCCCCGAGTGGCCTGCGCACCGAGCCGCTGACGGAGGCCCAGGCCAACACGCTGCACGAGTACCTCGAGGGCGGCGGGAGGCCGGTGGACTTCAGGTTGAACCAAACGTGGGGCGACAGCATGGTGGAATCCTACCAGGCGAAGTGGATTCAGCATGCGGGCCGGGCACGCCTGGAGGAGTTGCCACCGCATGGGTTCAGGGTCCTGAATCCGGACGGGACGGTCCGCGAGATTTGCGTTCATCTGCGGCAACATCCCTACCGCAGATTCGGAGCGCCGTCGACTGACTGAGGCGCAGCATCAAGTCGTTCGACGGGAGTTGGCAGGGACACACGGACTCACGTCCACATCGTACCCCGTGCGCCTCCGTCACTCCCGTCGTGAAGGAGACCGAGCATGGAAGAGAAGATCGTGCGCACCGAGCGCCTGGAGCTGACGGACCAGCAGGGTCGGCGTCGGGCCGTGCTGACCTGCGAGGGCACGTCGGGGTTGCCCTCGCTCTCGCTGCTCGATGCCGCCGGCACGACGCGCGTGATCGTGGGACTCGCCTGGAGTGAGATGCCCCAGATCCAGCTGTCGGCGCCCGATGGGACCGCGCGGGTGGCCCTGGTGGTGCGGCCGGAAGGCACGGGAATCATGGTGCTCGCGGACGAGCAGCAGCGGGTGACGACGATCGTGCCCGAAGACCCGTCGCCCCCATCGTGACCTCCGTCACACAGCCTCACGCGCCGAGTGTGCATGTTGTGCGCGACTCGATTCACCCCCACCCGCGTGAGATGGATGCCATCCCCGACTGCCGTGTACGAGCGGTTGCACGACGTCCTTGGCGAAGTGGCCCAGCGGCTCAAACTGCGAGGCCCGGATCCCGCGCTGGAGTTGGCCGGCCGGTTCGGCGTGCGTCGCTGGATCGAGCGGCACCTCCACGACGACGGCGAGCTGCCGCCGAGTCCCTGGCTCCAGCAGGGGGCGAGCCTCCGCAAGGAGGCGCGCCAGGTGTCCCGCGCGCTGACCGAGGCGGACGTGCGGCACTGCTTCTTCAAGGGGATCGCCCTGATCGGACGGTTTTACCGCATTGACGAGCGCCACCTCGCCGACATCGACCTGCTGATCGATCGCGCCGACCGCACCCGCGCGCTCACCGCCCTGCACGCCGTCGGCTACGGAGAGCTCGGCGACGCCCGGCGTTGGGGGCCCGCGACGGGTCGGCCGGGGGTCACCCTGGCGCGCACCGACACGAGTGTCGCGAACGACCATACCGAGCTGCTGCTCGACTTGCACTGGGGACTCGAATCGCTCGGGACCCTGCTGCCGGACGAGGAGGTGGCCTTGCCGCCGCCGGTGTGGGCGCGGGTCCGGACGGAGCAGGGCCTGCCGGTGTTGCCGGACGAGTACCACGCTGCGGTCGTGCTGCATCACCTCGTGCGTCACGACATGCTGCACGTGCGCGGCCTGCTCGACTTCGCGCTGCTGTGGGACGCGATCCCGCGCGAAGCGGGGCAGGAGCTGTCATATCTCGCCCGCGTGCTCGGGGTGGAGCGAGCGCTCCGCGTCGTCGGCCGCGTACTGGTGGACGATCTGCGCCGCTATCCCCTGCGCGGTGTCCGTCTCGGCCCCAGCGACCGACGTGACCGCGCCGCGCTGCGCGAGCTTCGGCTCCGGGACTGGCTCGTCCGCGCGGCGCGGCACGGTACCACCGGCCCTCAGCACGTGACGGTGACCCGCTCCCTCGCCTGGCGGCGGTACTTGCTTGCGGATAAGGCGCGGCTGAGCCGGCTGGTGCGCGAGGTGATGGCGCCCCCCCGCCAGTACCTGCGGTGGCGCTGGCCGGGCACCCCGCCCGGGCGCACGGCGTGGCGCCAGAATCTGCTGGCGGCGCTGCGGGCGTAGGCCCCGGACTTCACGCGGGAAGGACGGTTGCGGCGCGGCGCCCCGCGCCCCGGCGACGGCCCGGGGCGTGGGGAGCCTTCACCCGCGGATCACGCGGCCGAGCCGCCGAGGAAGTGCTCGAGCTTGCGGGCCTCGACCGCGGCGCCCAGCTCGAGCAGCGTCGCTCGCGCCTGCTCTGCGACGTCCCGCGCCTCGCCGCGCGCCCCCGTGCGGGCCAGCAGGAGAGCCAGGTCGCGTTGGGCGGTGGCCACCAGCAGCGGCCGGGTGTACACGCGCGCCCGTTCGGTCACCTCGCGCAGCAGCGCCATGGCCTCGTCGATTTGCCCGCTGGCGGCCATGGCATTGGCGAGGATCCGCTTGTCCTCCGCTTCGCGGACTGGATCGTTCAGCGTCCGATGCGCCTCGGCCGCCCGCTCCGCCTCGCGGCGCGCCACGCGCGCATCGCCCTGCACGACCCGGATCTCGGCGCGGCCGGCCAGCGCCTGCGCCTTCAGACTGGCATCGCCCGCCCGGGTGGCACCGCGAATCGCCTCGTCCGCGGCCTGCAGCGCGTTGGTGAGCTTCCCCTGATCGCGGAACGTAATCCCCAGATTGTGCTGCGACTCGGCGACCCCGCGCTCGGCGTGTGCGTGCTGATACGCGGCGATGGCCATCGTATATGCGCCGACCGCCCGCCCGTAGTCGCCCTGCATGTTGGCGATCACACCCAGGTTGTTCGACGCGCGCCCCACGGTCGAAAGGTCGTTCTCCAGCATCGCTTCTTCCCGGGCCCGATCGAAGAAGTGGACGGCCTCGTCGACACCGCCCATCTCCAGCGCGATGGCACCGCTCACGTTCAGCGCCCGCACCTCGACCGCCCGGTCGCCACGCGCCCGAGCGCGCGTCAGCGCGATCAGTGCCCACTGCCGCGCGGCGTCCGTCTGGCCCAGCCGCGCGTGTCCCACGGCCCGCAGGAGCGACAGGGTCGGGGAGCGCTCGAGCTCGTCGTACGGACGCACGCTCAGGTACCGCACCAGTTCGGCGTAATGTCCGCTGTCCGCCATCCGCTGGGCGGCGTGAAGCGGCGCAAGCACCTGACGCAGCTCCGCGGCGAACTCGTCCTCCCACTCGTGCTCCGCCAGCTTCCGCAGCTCGTAGACGGCGCCCAATTGCGCGAAGATCCGCTTGGCCTTGCGAGCGGCGTCTCGTGCCTCCCGGTCCCGACCCTGCTTGTGCAGCAACAGCGCTAGGTCACGCGTTGCTTCCGCCACGAGTTGGGGGCGCTCCATCTCCTCGGCGCGCGCGATTACGTCCCGCAGGGTGGCTTCCGCGTCGGCGAGCTGCCCCTCGGCCGCCAGCACGGCGGCCAGGATGCGCAGGCTCTCGGCTTCCTGGAGCCGGTCGCCGAGGGCCCGTTGCCGCTCCAGCGCGAGCTGGATCTCCCGGCGCGCCGCCGTCCATTCCTGCCGAGCCACGCGTACCTCGGCGCGACCGCGCAGCGTGAGGGCCTGCAGTCCGGCGTCCCCCGAGGCCTCGGCGGCGTCGGCCGCCCGCAGTGCCTCGGCCAATGCCCGGTCCAGATGGTCCTGTTCCCGATAGGTGATGCTGAGGTTGTGGTGACACTCGGCCACGCCCCCGTGCATCCCAGCGCTCGCGTACGCGGCCACCGCCATGGCGTACGAAGAGATTGCCTCGGCCTGCCGGCCCTGCAGGTTGTTGATCACGCCGATATTGCTGGCACACCGGCCAATCCCGGCCAGGTCGTTGTCCCGGCTGGCGGCGAGCAGGCCTTGCGTGAAATAGTCGGCACCCTCGTCCACCCGACCGGTCACCAGGGAGATGGCGCCCCGCGCGTTCAGCGCACGGCGTTCGATCGCACCGTCGCCCTCACGGCGCGCCCCGCTGAGGGCCGTTTCCACCCAGCGCAACCCAAGGGCATGCCGCCCGAGACGCGCGTGCGCCGTGCCGCACAGCAGCGCGAGGGCCGGCGACGCCTCCACGGTCTCCACCGGCCAGCTCTGGAGGAAGGTCAGCAGCTCCGCGTGCCGACCGGCCTCGGCGAGCCGGAACGCCGCCTCATGGTCCACGGGGGAGAGCGTAGCTGTGGTCATGCGTCCATCCTCAGCAGTGACCGCGACGACAGGCGATCGCGAAGTTCTGAAACCGCGTCGGGCGCAGGGGTCGCGTCGGCATGATCGGCCGTGCTACCACGCGATGGCGTAGCCCGAAAAGTGCTCGAGCCAGGCCGTGAACCAGCGGCCGGAGACCGAGTGCTGGCTGCCCATGGCCACCCATGGCTCCGTCGGCGCGGCCTGGTAGAACATCCCCATCCACTGCCGCTCGATGTCGCCATCGACGGTGTCGGCGTCACCATCGCCGTCGTAATCCCCGTGAGCGCCGGTGTAGTACATCTGGAGTGCGGCCCCGCCCGCGCCGAACCGCAGACCGGACGGCTCGAGCTCGACGACCATGCTCTGCGGATCGACGGTCAGCTCGATGAAGACGGAGTCCCCGGTGGCGATCGCGCTGCCGTTTGGCCACTGCGCCAGCGCGCTGGCCGGCACGTCAAGCAGCAGATAGGGATGCCAGGTCCGGGCGGTGCAGAGCTCCCCCTCCCAAGCAACGCACGTCTCATAGTCGATCTGCACACCCCGTGCTTCGCCTTTCACGGCCCAGAAGCCGACCTGGTACGCGCTCAATTGCAGGGAGGCCGAGAATCCGTGCGGCAGCTCGCCGCTGCCCGTGCCGGTGCCCGTCCCGCGGGTGGCCACGCTCGTGCCGATCGCGCGAATCACGAGGGGCGCGTCTCCGCCCCAGGCCAGGTACCGCGGGTGCCGGCTCAGCGACGGTCCGTCCAGCCGGGGTCCGGCGCTCTCGCCGCAGCTCAGGAGCGCGGCGCCGACCAGAATCGAGGTCAGGAATGGGCGTCGTGGCATCGAATGGCCCTCAGTTCGTCGTCGGTTCCAGGCATCAGTAGGCGACGGCATAATTCGAGAAGTGCCGCAGGTCGCCGATCAGCGCTTTGCCGCCCGCGATCACTCTGGTCGGTTGCGGTGTCCACGCGTCCGGGCCGGGCGGCCGATACCAAATCCGAAGGTCGCTCGCGCCGAGTTGAGGATTCAGGTCCGCGTAGACCAGCCACAGCGCGAGCTGCAGGGGGTCGCCGGCGAACATGGCGCCGTCCGGCCCGAGCTCCACGGCGAGGTCCAGTCCGTCCACCGTCACGGTGATCAGGAGCGAGTCGCCCGCGACGAGCGGCGTGCCGTCAGGGTGGACGATCTGCGTGAAGGCCGGGATCGTGAGCACGAGGTACTTCTGCAACTCTCCGCCGCTCCGCTCCGGGTCCGGCGCGAGGTAGTGCAGCCGGAACGTCGTGCGGCGACCCTGTACCGCCCAGAACGCTGCGGCGTAGGCCTCGAGGCGCGGGGCGCTGTCCGCCAGGGCGACGACCACGGGTGCGTGGCGTCCCCCGAAAAGGGCGATCTCGCCACTCGAGGTCCCGTCGGGAGGCACGCCGAGGTCTGCGCAGCCCCCTACGCCCGCGATCAGTGCCAGCCCGATGCGTCGGAATGCGCGCCGTGTCATGGCAGTCCCCGTTCCTTCACCACGCAATGGCGTAGCCGGAGAAGTGCTCGAGCGCGGCGCGGAACCAGTCGTCGCTCACGGACTGTGCGACCGCGTCGAGTCGGTTCCACGGGTCTGCGGTCGTTTCCTGATACCAGAGGCCGAGGGCCGTGAGCTCGATGGCCGAGTCGGTCGCGTCCGCACCGCTGTCGCCGTTCAAGTCGCCCCGCGCCCCCGCGTACCACATCTGCAGCCGCGCGGGTTCGTTGGACTTGAAGGCGAGCCCGGTGGGCTCGAAGTGCGCCACCATGTCCAGCGTATCGATCGTGACGGTGATCAGCACCGAATCGCCGGGTACCATCGGTCGCCCGTCGGGCATGGCCTTGAGAGCGTCCTCGGGCACGTCGAAGATCAGGTACGGCTGCCACGTCCCGTCATCCAGCCAGTTGATCTGGACGCCGCGGTCCTGACCCGCGACCGCCCAGAACGAGACGGTGTAGGCGTCGAGCTCCAGGCTGGTGGCGGAGAAAGAGAGTCCTTCCACCACGGGGTCACCACCGATCAGGGTCGTGGGGGTGAGCCCCAGCGCCCGCAGCGCCGGTGGGCCATCCGCCCAGCGCACCTGCTGCGGCGCGCGGCCGAGTGACGGCAGCCCGTCGGCCGACGGGGCCGCCGAGTCCGCACAGGCCAGGAGCACCGCGGCAACAGCCACCGATCCGAGCATCCAGTGTCGAGACATACGTGTGTCGTTTCCCTTTCTGTCCGGTGGCTGCGGCTTCCCGCGTCGATCCGCGAGGTTGGTGACCCACGCCACGCCGCAATTGTGTGATGCAGCGAGGTGGCACGAAGCGTTCCGCGCCGGCTCGGTCGAGGCAGGTGTTTTGGGGACTTGGAGTTACGGCGACGGGCGGGCGCAGGACGGCGGGGGCCGCAGGGTCATGTTGACCATGGGCGTGGTCGAATCGACCACGCGTCGCGCTCGGTTGGGACTGCCGCTGGGGAGGATCAGGCCGAAACGGTCTCGGGCTCGGGCTGATCGTCCTCGATGCCTTCACCGTCGGCGCCCGCGAGGAGCCGCCGGAGCCGGCGAGGCGAAATGCCCAGGCGGCGGGCCGACTCGGCGCGGTTCCCATGGCACCACTCCACCGTCGCGCGCGCGGCGGCGCACGTGATATCGGCGAGTGGGGCGGGGAAGGGGATGGGTCCACCGTTCTGGAGCGGAGGCGCCGTCTCGGGCAGGATTTCCGCGGCATTCAGGCGCCCCGGGGGCGACAGCAACAGCGCGCGTTCGATGGCATTCTTGAGTTCACGCACGTTCCCCGGCCAGGGGTGCGTGAGCAGCCGGTGCCGCACCTCGTCCGTCAGCGGTGGGACGGGGACCTCGTGCTCGGACGCGAGGCGTTCCAGCAAGGCGGACGTAATGAGGAGCACGTCGTCCCCCCGATCCCGGAGCGGCGGCAGCCGGAAGACGACCGTGCTCAGTCGGAAGTAGAGGTCTTCTCGGAACGTCCCCTCGCGCACGCAGCGGTCCAGATCCTCGTTGGTGGCCGCGAGGATGCGCACGTCCACGGCCCGCGACTTCGTGCCGCCGACTCGACGAATCTCCTTGTCATCCAGCGCGCGCAGCAGTTTGGCCTGCAGCAGCAGCGGAATGTCACCGATCTCGTCGAGAAACAGCGAGCCGGCGTTTGCCACCTCGAACAGACCGGGTTTGGCGGCGTGGGCGTCGGTGAACGCGCCACGCTCGTGGCCGAACAGCTCGGATTCGACCAAGTGTTCCGGGAGTGCCGAGCAGTTCACGGCCACGAACGGCGCTGCGGCGCGGGGGCTGGCCGCATGGATCGCCCGGGCGAGCAGTTCCTTCCCCGTCCCGGTATCGCCCAGGATCAGGGCCGATGCGTTGCGGTGACGGGCCAGCGTGGCTGCCCGTTCGATCTCGGTTCGCATCAGTGGACTCCCACCGACAATCGCGCCGAATGCGTCCGGTCCGTCGCCGACGACGGACTCGTCCCCCCGTTCCCGACTCCGGGTCAGCGCCGTGGCGAGCGCGCTCCGCAGGACCTCGACGTCTTCGGGCAGGGCGAAGTAGTCGCCGGCGCCATACCGCACCATCTGCATCGCAAGCCGACGGCACGGATCCGCGCCCACCACGAGTGTCGGGATCGTCGCCGGGACGTCGTGATTCTGGAGCCACCGTAACGCATCGCGCTCCGCACCGCCGGCCGCCAGCACGATGGCGATCGTGTCGCGCTCGGGCGTGACGGCGCCGTTGGCCCGGGCGCCTCGCAGCGTGACGGCAAGGTCGGCCGCCACGTCGTGCCAGAAGCGCTCGAACGCCTCGGAGAGTCTCACCACACAGAGTCGGGGCACGTGTCACTCCTGGACCCCAGGGTCCCGCGTCTACCGTCGCGGGGCGGCTACCCGAAAAGGGGAGCGCCCGTATCGTCGCTGTTCGCCGCTGCAACCCTGCGCGGCGGTACCGTACGAATAAGGAACAAGAGGCGTGCCGTCCTAGTCGTTTCGGCCACGCAGGGTCGGATCGTCCCTCCCGGCCCAGCGAGCGGAGCGAGCCAACCGTCGCGTCGGCAAGCGCTTCCGTCACGCGCCCGAGACGGCCTCGTTGTTGCGCGAGCGGCGAGCGTTACTTGCCAGTGTGAGCCACCGTACAACACCGGGGCCGGGGAGGATGGAGTGCCGCATGCACGGCACGGCAGTTGGCAAACAGGCGTGGCACATTGCGCGGCGATGGGGCGTGCAGCCGCTGGCCGTTTTGGTGTTCGGCGTCACACTGGCCGTTGGGACCAGCGGGCTTCGGCGAGGCGTGCCGAACGCGTAGGCCAGGCACGATTCCGCGCGGTGCGGCTGACGACGACCACATCCGTCGTCGACTTGCAGCCCCGTGACCCCGGGCCATGTTTGCAGCAGATGCGGTAGTCGTTCGTGCACCGTGCGCGCAACTGCTGAAACCGGAGCGACCCATGGCCCGCATGTATCCGTTACAGGCGCAGGTCTACCCGCAGACCGCTCACTGGCTGCGTCAGGCGCGGGACACGATCCCTCGTCGTGATGGAGGACAGATCTGGCGCGCGTTCCTGCGTTACGGCCAGTTCACGCCACACGAGGCGACCCGGGTCCTGACTTGGGGGGAAGGTCCGTTCGTTCGTATCGTGCGCTTGAAGAAGCTCGGGCTATTTGTTCCCCAGGCCCCAACGGCGGTGATGATCTCCCGTTCACTCGCTCGAGCGTACGAGCGGGCTCCGCGCATCCGGCGGAATCAGCTGGCGCTGGAGGCCATTGTGCTTCACGAGCTGGTGCATTGGGGGGACTGGCGGGACGGAATCGAGCAGCCGGATGTGCACAGGGGTCGAACCCGGCTCGACGTCGGGGACCAGTTTGAGGTCGCGGCCTATGGATTCAACGTGGGGCAGGCGAGCTCGTTTGGCATGTACATCCTGCGCCAGCAGCAGGCGCAGGAGCGAGCCCGAGACCGGCAGTTCGACGACACCTTCGGATCGCCCCTCGACATCTAGCGGGGCGGGGACCGTTCCCATTTGCCCCCGAGGTACCGCCGCAGGCGATCTTCTTCCGACGTTCTCCGCCGCTCCCGCGCCTGCCGTCCCCGCCGAACGTACGCGGCGGACGACACCACGACCACGAGCGCCGTGATCCCCACGACGGTCCAGGCGAGTGGCCGCAGCCGCCCGAGCCCCACCCCGGAGGCCAGCACCACGATCGTCCCGACCCCGCCCTCGATCCACGCAAGCGGCGACACCCCATGATGGTGCCGGGCCCGCGATGTGAGTTTCACGACCCCGGAGCCTGCGGCCAGGAGCCCGAGCAGCAGCAGCAGGATGCCCATCGCCCCTAGTATACGCCATTGTCATATGATGATCCCGTTCGCGCCACTCATGGTCTGAGCCGGCACTGGTGTGATGACCCGGAGCGACCTGGAAGCGGAACTCACGCAGCACCATCGCGCGGCCTTCGGCTGGGCGCTCGCCTGCTGCCGGTGGGACCGCACGATGGCGGAGGACGTGTTGCAGACGGCGTACCTGAAGATCATCGACGGCCGCGCCCGCTATGCAGGGCGTTCGGCGTTCCGCACGTGGCTGTTCGGCGTGATCCGGCGGACCGCGGCCGAGGAGCGGCGTCGCCGGACGGTCCGCCGGTTGCTGCCGCTCGCGAGCCTCGATGGGCGGGGGGGCGCGCACGCGCCCGGCCTGGATCCCGCTACCGCGATGGCGCGAGCAGAAGCGTCGGCGCGCCTCGTCGCGGCGCTGCGCCAGCTGCCCGCCCGGCAGCGGGAGGTGCTCCACCTCGTGTTCTATCAGGACCTCACGATCGCCGAGGCCGCCGCCGTTCTCCGGGTATCGGTGGGGACGGCACGGACCCATTACGAGCGCGGCAAGACGCGCCTGCGCGCCCTGCTGGGGGAGGGGACCAATGCCTGAGCGCGATCCCGCTGACGCGGTGCTGCGGGCACGGTTCGCCGCGCTCGCTGCCGAAGAGGCCGCTACCACACCGCCGTTCGCCGTCCCGCCCGTCGCCGGGAGACGGCGTGTCGCCGTGCGCCCGCTCGCCGCCGCGGCGGCGGTGGTACTCCTTGCCGGGGCTGGGCTCGCCTGGTGGACGCTGCGTCCACGCGCCGCCGTGCCGTACCCCATTGACCTGGCCGCCGTCACCTGGACGGCGCCCACCGATGTTCTGCTCGAGACGCCCGGCCTCGCGCTAATGCGGGACGTGCCCAGCTTCACCGCGGGCGCCGGTGACACGGTCACCGACGCGCCTGGACTCACCGACGACACCGTCCGGAGGACACCCTCATGAGGTCACGACTTCCCCTCGTGCTGCTGCTCGGCCTGCTGGGGCCCGGCCCGCTCATGGCCCAGACGCCGGGCCAGCCGGCGCACGCGCCACAGCCGCAGCGTCCCGATCCAATGGAAGACGCGCTATTTCCGCCGGAATTAGTGATGCAGCACCAACGCGCCATCGGCCTGACCGCCGAGCAGCGCACGACGATCACCGACGCCGTCAAAGCGTTACAGGCCCAGGTGGTGGACTTCCAGTGGAAGATGCAGGAGGAGCACCAGAAGCTTGCTGAGCTGCTGGGTCAGCCCGCTGCGCAGGAGGCCGCGGTGCTGGCGCAGGTGGATCGCGTGCTCGAGGTCGAGCGGCAGATCAAGCGCACCCACCTTGCGGCTCTGCTCCGCATCAAGAACGTGCTGTCCGCCGAGCAGCAGCAGCAGTTGCGCGGACTGCGGCGGGCGCCAGGACCCGTGCGATAACCTCCACGGGCGCGGCGGGAGCCACGCAGCCGTCGCTCCCGCCGCCCGGCGCGTCGCGTCAACTCCCCATCGGGCGGCGCCCCGCGAGCCCGAGCCGGATCGGGGCGCCGGGTTCCACCCCGGCGAGCATCGCGGCCCGCATCCCGTAGAACTTGGCCACTTCAGGGGCGTGGATGAGGCCGTATCCCAGGAAGGCCAGGAGGAGGAGGGCCAACAGGCTGAGCGCGACGCCCACGTCGCCCAACTGCAAGAAGAGCCACTGGAGGGCGGTCGCGAGCGCCACGCCGGCGAGGATGGTGCCCCAAGCGGCGACACCCGCGAGCAGTTGAAACGAGAACACGGCGGTTGCCTGATCCCTGGTCAGCGCCCAACTCTCCTTGAGCGACGTGACGGGATCACAGCGATGCGCGAGGGCGAACTCGTCCGCCCAGAAGAGCCGCAGCCCCGCGATGATCCCGGGGACGATGAGCGCGATCGTCCCGAGGAAGACCGCCATCAGCACCAGAAGCCACGATAAGACCCACGAGGCGATGCGCCGGAGGACCCACGTGTAGACGTTTCCGCGGATCACCCCGGTGTGTTCTTTCGAGAGGACCGTGGCGACCACGGCGAGACCGAAGACAAACCCGGTGAGGGACGCGATGGTGGTCGGCAGGCTCACCGTCCCGGTGGTCTCGCCGACAGGCTCCGTCGGCGTGCCGAACACGGTGTCGAGCAGGAGGATCCCCACAATGAAGGCAGCGACGGGCAGGAGGGACCGTGTGAGGGCGGGCAAGGCGCGCCGCCAGAGATCCCAGCCGGTGAGGAACGGCTGATCGAGTCCCGCCAGCAGGCGCTGCACGGTGCTCGCCTCCGCTTCACTGCGGCAGGCGGTGGAGCAGAACTCGGCGTCTACGGCGACTCCGTCCTCCCGGCAGTCTGGGCAGACAGGCTTCCTGCACCGATCGCAGGCTGCCACCGCAAGACGGTCCGGGTGGTTGACGCAGTCGGCACGGACGGCGAGGTCAGCCATGGCAGCCCCCCGTGGGAGATACACGAGACTGTCGCCGGGGCGCGGTCGTGGCAAGGGAACGACGTGATGGTCTGCGACGGAACTGAGGGGAACCAGGGGAGCGTGGGGACGGCGGATTCCCCTCCCCCCTCCCAAACCTCCCCGGCCGGCGACATACTTCCTGCGGCGTCTGATGGGCAGGACTGCGTGCCGCCGCGCTCGCCGGCAGCCACGCACGTCGTCGCGAGCTGGCGGAGCGGGACCGCCGCGAGGATTCGCATGGTGTCCATGGAGCAGCTGGGTGCCGCCCTCCAGACCGGCGGCAAGCCCAGTGACGCCGAGCTCGACGTTCACGGCCTGACCCACCAGGGCCACCGCCGTGCGTCCAATCAGGACCACTTTCTCATCTGCGCCCTGCGCCGGCAGGTCGATCTCTACCGCACCAGCCTGCCGAACGCCGCGGACCTCGCACAGCGGGAGCGCCTGGCCTTTCTGGCCATGGTGGCCGACGGTGTGAGCGGCGATCTGGGCGAGGAAGCGAGTCGCCGGGCGGTGGAGGAGATCACCCGCTACGTGACGCAGAGCGTACGGTGTGTGGAGCAGGCGGATGCGTTCGACGAGCAGCGGCTCGCGCAGTCGCTCGAGGAAGCCGCGCTCCTCGTGCACGCGGGCCTGCTGGAACAAGGCTCCGCGACCCCGGAGCCGGGCTACATGGCCACCACGCTCACGCTCTGGCTCACCGTGTGGCCCCACGCCTATCTGCTGCAGGTGGGCGACAGCCGGTGCTACGTGCTGCGTGACGACACGCTGATCCAGCTGTCGCGCGACCAGACCTTCGCCCAGGACCTGATCGATGCCGGGGCGCTCGCCCGCAGCGACGCGCAGCAGTCCCGCCTGGCGCACATCCTGTCGAGTGCGATCGGCGGTCCCGAGGCCGCGCCCGTGGTCACGCGGCTCCACCAGCCGTGGAGCAGCGTCACCCTGCTCTGTAGCGACGGGCTCACCAAGCACGTGCCCGACGCCCGCATCGCCGAACGCCTGCGGACCATGACCTCGGCGAAGCAGGTCTGCGAGGACCTGCTCCAGGACGCGCTCGATGGCGGGGGCAGCGACAACATCACGATCGTGGTCGGGCGGGCCGTGCGGCGCGCGCGGTAACACGGGCCGCCCGTCGTTCCCCTCGCTCCCGCCGTCCGCTACGTTGGGGGACGTGTCTTGGAGCGTCCATGGAAACCCTGCAGGACTTGATCGCGCGCTGGGATGGCGAGTTCGTCGTCGCGACGCTGGACCGCGCGACCGACACCTGGATCTTCATCGCGATCCACGATACGACCCTGGGGCCGGCGCTCGGTGGGCTCCGGATGCACACCTATTCGACGCCGGCCGACGGCCTTCGCGACGCGATGCGCCTGGCTGAGGGGATGACCCACAAGTGGGCGGCGCTGGGGATCGCGCGTGGCGGCGGCAAGAGCGTGCTCGCGGTGCCGCAGCCGCTCATGGGCGCCGCCCGCCGCGCGGTGCTGCACCGCGTCGGGCGCATCGTCGCCACGTTCGCGGGCGCGTATGCCTGCGGCCCCGACCTCGGCACGACGCCCGCGGACATGCGCACGGTGAACGACGTGACCGAGCATGCGCACGGCTGGGATCACCGGCGCGACCAGCCGCTCGATCCCGGACCGTACACGGCGCTGGGCGTGCACTCCGGGATGCGCGCGGCGCTGCGGCAGGTGTTCGGGAGCGACGCGTTTTCCGGCCGTACCGTGCTCGTCCAGGGTGTGGGCGACGTGGGCGTTCCGTTGGCGCGGCGGCTCGCGGCGGCAGGTGCGACGGTGGTGCTCTCGGATGTCGACGAGGCGCGCGCGCGGCCGCTCGCGGCCGAGCTCGGCGCGACGGTGGTGGCGCCGGACGCCGTCTACACCCAGTCGTGCGATGTGTACGCCCCCTGCGCGGTGGGTGCCACGCTCAACAGCACCACCGTGCCCCAACTCCGCTGCCGCATCGTGGCCGGCTCGGCGAACAACCAGCTTGCGGAACCGGCGGATGGAGATCGGCTGCACGCGCGCGACATCCTCTACGCACCGGATTACGTGATCAACGCGGGGGGCGCGGCGGCCCTGCCGGCGCTGTCTGCCGGCGGGGACGAGCAAGCCGTGCTCGCACGGGTGCGCGCCATCGAACACACCCTCGACGAGATCTTCACCGAAGCCCGCGCGCACGGCGAGGCGCCCGCCGCCGCGGCCGGGCGCCGCGTGGAGCGGATCCTGGCCGAGGGGCGGGCGCGACGGCGTGCGAGCGACTGACTCCGCCTATTCGGGCAGCGGCACCGTATCGATGCCGAACCGCGCACGCGACGGCGCGATCCGTTCTTCCAGCTCCTGCACGGACAGTTCCAGCGCATCGGCGTCCCGGCCGGTGAGCTTCTTGATGGCCGCTCGCTGCTCGGGTGAGAGCTTCAGGGAGACGTGCTGGTTCGGCGAGGCCATGGCGCCCTCCGCGATGTGGGTTGGTGGTCACGATGTGGCTCGCCCGTGAGTAACCCGTGAAAAAGAAGACGACCGTCGGGCTCGGGATTGCGATCGGCTCCGCGAGCCGGGTTCGCACCTCGGCGGGGTGCCTGCTCAGTGCAACGTCCGAAGCGCCGGCCCGGCGCGGCGACACCCGCCGGTGATGCGACACGCTCCAAGCGCCTCCTTGCAATGTCATATATAATGACATAGAATATGTCATTATCTGTGAGGAGTACCGGTGGCTAAGTCGTTGCCAATGAACGCGGTAGGAATTGACGCGGTTCCCAGCAGGGCCGAAGGAGCGCATACCGCCCTCAAGGCCCGCCAGGCCGCGGCCGCGGTGGCGTGGGCCCGCGCCCGCCTCGGGCTGAGCCTGGCGGAAGTGGCCACGGCGGTCGGCGCGTCGGCCCGCACGGTCGCCCGCTGGGCCGACGGAGCGGTGGCGCCGTCACCGGCGCACCGCCGGCGCCTGGAGGAACTGGGCGAGACACGGCATCTGCTCGAGACGGTGTTTCCCGACTGGACCGCCGCGCTCGAGTGGGCGCACGCCCCATCGGCGGCCCTCCGTGGCCGCTCGCCCCTGGGCGAGATCACACGCGGCCACATCGCGGCGGTCATCGAGGTGCTCGCGACCCTCGAGTCGGGCGCCTACACGTGATCAGCTGGGCCGGTCGCGTGTGGCGTCACGTGCCGGCCGGCGGGTTTCCCCTCAACTTCGCCTACATCGTCAGAGCGCGCGGCCGGTGGAACCGCGCCGGCCGGTACGGCTGCCTCTATACCTCGACGACCCGCGAGGGCGCGATCGCGGAATACCGGAAACTGGTGGCGGGGTGGGCACCCGGGATCCGGCTCGCCCCGCGCGAGCTCGTGAGCATCGACGTGCACCGCGTCGAGCCGGTGCTCGATCTCACCGACCGGGCGGAGCGGAAGCGGTTTCGCGTTCGCCTCGACGACTTGACCCGCGACACCGACGCCGCGATCGAGCTGTGTCGCACGCTGAGCGACGCCGCGCGGCGGGCCGGGGCCGTCGGCCTGCTCGCCCCGTCGGCCGCCCTCGCCGGCGCGATCAACCTGATGGTCTATCAGGACGGCCTGGCGGCGGGGATCGATCTCGCCGTCGGCTCCGGCCGAGAGACCATTCCCCCTGCTTGATGACGATCCCACCGACCGTCCCTGCGTCTGTCCGTCCGTCTTTCCGTCCGTCCGTCCTTCCACCCTATATTCCCGCACCATGCCGCCCCGCCCGCCGCCCGCCGTGCTGACCGGTCAGACGGAGCAGCATCTCTGTGCACCAATCGTCGCCGCGTCACTGGGCGTCCCGGTGCATCAGGACGTGGTCGAGCCATTCCGCCGCTTGCAGCGGGACGCGCACGCGGCCGGATTCGATCTCCAGATCCTGAGTGGGTTCCGCAGCTTCGCGCAGCAACTGTCCATCTGGAACCGCAAGGCGACCGGGCAGCGCGCCGTGCTCGACAGTGACGCGGCGCCCCTCGACATCGCGACCCTGAGCGCCAAGGACCTGGTGTTTGCGATCCTGCGCTGGTCGGCGCTGCCGGGCGCGTCGCGCCATCACTGGGGGACGGATCTGGACGTCTTCGACCGGGCTGCCCAGCCCGCGGGCTACGACATCGAGCTCATTCCCGCCGAGGTGAATCCCGGCGGGATGTTCGGCCCGCTGCACGCATGGCTCGACATGCGGATCGCCGCCGGCGCGGCGCACGGCTTCTTCCGACCGTACGACCGCGATCGCGGCGGGGTCGCGCCCGAGCGATGGCACCTGAGCCACGGGCCGACCGCCGCCGCGTACGGGCGGCACCTCACCACGGACGTGCTGCGCGACACGGTCCGCGGCGCCGACCTCGCCCTCAAGAGCGTGGTGCTGGCCCATCTCGACGAGATCGTCGTTCGTTTCGTCACCAACACGAACCAGGCGACCGCATGAGCCTCCGACCGCGGCAGGACTGGGGCACGATCCTCTGGGAACCGCACACATACGGCCGGTCCCACTTGGGCGTGCCGCTGGAGGTGTGGCGTCCCGCGGGGCCGTGCACGCTGTTGCTCTTTGCCGGGATTCACGGGGAAGAAGCGGAAACGACGTTCGCGCTCTCCCGCGCCCTCCGTCAGCTGCCCGCGCCATCGCCTCACGCCGCAGTCGTGCTCGCAGCCAATCCCGACGGCCTGATCCGCGGCACGCGGGGAAACGCGCGCGGGGTGGAGCTCAACCGCAACTTCCCCACCCGTGACTGGCAGTCAAAGCCGGTGGCGCATCGCTCCACGCTGGACGACCCGCAGGACGTGCGGCTGAGCCCGGGCGCGCATGCCGGGTCGGAGCCCGAGACGCAGGCGCTGATGCGACTGGTTGCCGAGTTACGGCCCGAAACCGTGATCGCGCTACACGCACCGCTCGCCTGCATCGATGACGCCAATGCGAGTGCGCTGGGGCAGTGGTTGGCGGCGCGCACCGGCCTGCCGCTCGTGCGGGACATCGGTTACCCCACGCCCGGCTCGTTTGGCACGTGGGGCGGAGAGCAGGGCCTCGCGGTCGTCACCTACGAGTTTCCCCTCGCGTCCACGGATGCCTTGGTGCGCGCGCACGTGCCCGTGCTGGTGGAGTTGCTCACGCACGCCGATCCCACCCTCGCGAGCTGAGTTCCATGGTCCTCAACTACATCTGGATCGCCTTCTTCCTCGTTGCGCTGGTCGTGGGCCTCGTCAAGCTGGTCTTCTTCGGCGATACCCAGGTCTTCACGGCCATGGTCAACAGCACGTTCGAGATGGCCAAGGTGGGGTTCGAGATCGCGCTCGGCCTCACCGGCGTGCTCACGCTGTGGCTGGGCCTGATGAAGGTTGGCGAGAAGGGCGGGGCGATCAACGCGCTCGCGACGGTCGTGCGCCCGTTCTTCCGACGGTTGTTTCCGGAAGTCCCGCGGGATCATCCGGTGCACGGCTCGATCATCATGAATTTCGCGGCGAACATGCTGGGCCTCGATAACGCCGCGACGCCGCTGGGCCTCAAGGCCATGCAGGAGCTGCAGGAACTGAATCCCAGCGAGGACACGGCGTCCAACGCCCAGATCATGTTCCTGGTGCTGAATACGTCGGGTCTCACGGTGATTCCCATCAGCATCATGGTCTACCGCGCACAGCTGGGCGCCGCCAACCCGTCCGACATCTTCCTGCCCATCCTGCTGACGACGTTCTTCTCCACGGTGGCGGGGCTGGTCGCCGTGGCCGTCGTGCAGCGGATCAATCTGTTCGACAAGGTGGTCCTGGCCTATCTGCTCGGACTCACCGGGCTGGTCGCCGCCACACTCGGCTATTTCTCGCGGCTGCCACAGGCGCAGGTGGAGACGGTCTCGAACGTGGTGGCCAACGTGACGCTGTTCGGCGTCATCGCCGCATTCATCGCGCTGGCCATGGTCCGGCGGGTGAACGTGTACGAGGCGTTCATCGAAGGCGCCAAGGACGGGTTCGCGGTCGCGGTCAAGATCATCCCCTACCTCGTGGCCATCCTCGTGGCCATCGGCGTGTTTCGCGCGTCCGGGACGATGGAGCTCCTGGTGGCGGGGATCGGCAAGGCGTTCGGTGCGGTCGGCCTCAACACGGACTTCATCCCGGCGCTGCCCACGGCGCTGATGAAGCCGCTGAGCGGGAGCGGGGCGCGGGGGATGATGGTGGATGCCATGCAGACGTACGGGGCGGACTCGTTCGTCGGTCGGCTGGCGAGCACGTTCCAGGGGTCCACCGACACCACGTTCTACATCATCGCGCTCTACTTCGGGTCGGTGGGTGTGCGGAAGACCCGACACGCGGTGACGTGCGGGCTGATCGCCGATTTCACCGCGGTCGTGGCCGGGATCTTCATCGCGTATCTGTTCTTCGGGTGAAAGGGCGGGTGAGCGGGTGAGCGGAGGGTGGTAGAGCGACACCGACGCACGGGACTGCCATCCGCCCGTCCGCCCCCCAACCCTTGACAGCGTGTACTAAGTAGTACATACTACACATGTGACCACCGGCTTTGGTGACTACGTCCGGACCCGCCGCGAGGCACTGCGCGCGCACAACGACCGCTACTCCCTCCGGCAGGTCGCCCAGCGGATCGGCGTCGAGCCCTCGTTCCTGAGCAAGGTCGAACGGGACGAGACGCCGCCGCCCTCGGAGGCCAAGATCGTGGCCTTGGCCGGCGAGCTCGGCGAGGATCCCGACGTGCTCCTCGCCCTTGCGGGCAAGGTCTCCTCGGATCTGCAGGCGGCCATCCGCAAGCGGCCCGAGCTGTTCGCCACGCTGATCCGGGAGCTCAAGGACATGCCCGACCGCGCCGTCCTGCGCTTGGTGCGCGACGTGCGCGACGGCAAGTGGTAAGCCGAGGAGGCGCCCATGATCGAACTGCAGAAGGACCAATTGCTCGTCCGGTTCCCGGACGTCCACGCGGACGCCGAGCTGCGCATCGAGTTCCAGCGCACGCTGCGCATCCCCGACGACGATCGCGAGTACCCGCTGCCGGCGGGCCTGGGCCGATTCCCACTCCGTCACGTGGACGATTTCGCCGAGCGGGTGCCGGCGCGCTGGCTCGAGCACGGCGGCGTGCTGCTGCCGATGTACCAGTCGGAAGCCCTGTGGATCAACTTCCATGGCGGGTACCCGTGCGCCGTGAAGATCGCCGCTGGCAAGATCAACGCCGTCACCGGGGAAGCCTACCGACCGGGCCTGCACCGGGGGCCGCAGGACTACGCGGTGACACCCGGGCAGCCTTGGCTGGACGGCTTCTGCGTGGAGAAGGGCATAATCCGGCAGTTCGTGGCCATGCCGCTCGGTGCCGGCTACTCCGCGGAAGAGCAGATCACCGGCGCCGCCGAGCACGGCGGGCTCCAGCTCCACGTGTACCCCATCAAGCGGCAGCATTACCGGCCGCCGATCGAGGGGGCGTCCGTCACCGGTGCCTCGCTGGGCCGTGCTCTGTTCGCGAAGTCCTTCGACATGGGGCTTGCGCCCGGAGGACGGATGCGGCAGGAGATCTATCGCGATCATCGGCCGCTCGACGTCTGGGACCTCGACCACGGGCACCGCTGCTTCGTCCACCTGGCCAACTCGCTGGTGTGGCGCGCGATCACCGGAGAGGAGCCCCCTACCGCGCCCCTCACCGCGCGCGACTACGCACGGGCCGACATCCCCTGGTTCGAGTACTACGCTGAGGGGGAAACCGCCGTCGAGGGCGCGGGCGTGCTCCAGCGCCTGAAGAGCGTCGTGGCCATGGGGAAGGCGAAGGGCGACGTCCCGCTGCCGGAGAACGAGAGCCTCACGCCTCAGACGGTGATCGACCTCCGCCGCGGGCTCGGGAAGGGCCAGGTGCGGGAAGGGCGGTTCTAACGGGCGGATGGGCGGATGGGCGGATGGGCGGGTGGAGAATCAGCGCACCGCCCAACCGCCCAACCGCCCAACCGCCCAACCTTTCCGTTCCGCCATTCCGTCGTTCCGTCGTTCCGCCCTATATTCCCGCCCCATGGCGTCCGACCTTCCGCCCGACCTCGTTGCCGCCGTCGCCGATCGCGACACCCTGAAGCGGGTGCTCGGTCGCGGCGGCATGGCGACAGTCTACCTCGCGTGGGATGCCAAGCATCAGCGCGAGGTGGCGATGAAGGTGCTCCGGCCCGACCTGGCCGCCTCGCTCGGCGCCGAGCGGTTCCTCAAAGAGATCCAGATCGCGGCCCGGCTCAACCACCCGCACATCCTCGCGCTGTACGTCTCGGGTGAGGCGCGCGGCTTCCTCTACTACGTGATGCCGTTCATCGAGGGCGGCTCGTTGCGCCAGCGGCTCGAGGGTGGGCGCCGGCTGGAGCCCGACGAGGCGCTGGCGGTGGCCGGGCCGGTGGCCGACGCGCTGACCTACGCCCACCGCATGGGCTTCTTCCATCGCGACATCAAGCCCGAGAACATCCTCTTCTCGCAGGGGCATCCCGTGGTGGCGGACTTCGGCATTGCCAAGGCCATCAGCACGGCCGGTGGGGCCAACCTCACCCGCACGGGATTCCCGTTGGGCACGCCGGGCTACATGAGCCCCGAGCAGGCGGCGGGCCTCATGGATCTCGATGAGCGAACGGACGTCTACAGCCTGGCGGTTCTGGTCTACGAGATGCTCGTAGGGGAAGCGCCCGGACGCTGGCCCACTGAGGAGGCGGTGCGGGTCGGCCGCCTTCTGGAGGCGACGCCTGCCCACCGCGCGCGGCTCGCGCAGGCCGGCCCGACCATCGAGGGGGCACTGGTGCGCGGCCTCGCGATCCGCCACGACCAGCGCACCCCCACGCCGGGGGCCCTGCTCGATGAGTTGCGGGGTGTCGCCACCCCGCGCCGCCGGTTCGCCGAGCAGGAGGTACGGGAGATCGTGCGACGCGCGGCCGAGCTCGAGGCCACGAACCCCACCGCCAGCGGCGCGCTCACGATCGGCGGGGTCGAGGCGCTCGCGGCGGAAGTGGGGATTCCCGTGGACCTCGTCCACTCGGCGGCGCAATCCATGGACGCGCGTCACACGTCCCCGGCGCCGCCCCCGGACCCGCCGCGGCGGAACCGCTGGCTCGGCGGCCCCACCCGGCTCGCGTACGAACGCATCGTGGACGGCGAGGTCGAGGAGCTGGACTTCCCCGTGCTGGTGGACGAGATCCGGCGCGAGCTCCGCAACGTGGGGCAGGTGAGCCAGCTCGGCCGGTCGTTCACCTGGACCGCGACGCCCCGGAGCGGCGGTGGGCGCACGCTGGAAGTGATCGTGTCGGTGCGCGGCGGACGCACGCGTATCGCCGTGCAGGAGAACCTCGGCAACCTGATCGGCGGCATCTATGGGGGGATCGGGGGGGGGATGGGTGGCGGCGGCGCGGGCCCGATCATCGGCATCCTCGTCGGTGCGCTGGGTGTGGCCGAGGTGGCCATCCCGGTGATTCTCCCGCTCTGGCTGGGCGTCACGTTCGCTGTGGCGCGGACCTCGTATCACTACGCCACCAAGCGCCGCATCGCGGAGTTGGAGCGGCTCATCGATCGGCTGGCGATCGTCGCCCGTGAGCTGGTGGCCTCCGCGCGGCCGGCGCTGCCCCATGCGGCGCCACCGGGGCTGCTCCGGGGATAGGCGGTTCGCCGCCCTACGCCCGCTCGTGCCGGGCGACGGCCTCCTCGACGATCCGCTCGACGAATCGCGGGTAGGGAAGCCCCGCTTTGGCCGCCGCGTTGGCCATCTCGTGGCCCTTGCTGATGAACGGGTTCGCGTTCGCCTCGAGCACCCACACCTCGTCGTCGTCGGTGAGCCGGATGTCGATCCGCGCGTAGTCCCGGAGCCAGAGCGCGTGCCCCGCCGCACGGCAGGTCGCCTCGATCCGCTCCCGGGCGACCGCCGACACGGGCCGCGCGAGCACCGTGCGGATGCCCCGCCGCTTGCGGTACGACTCGGTCCACTTGGCGGCCTGTGTCGCGATCCGCTCCTCCGGCTCGTTCTTCTCCTTGTCGAACACCAGCTCCGTCAGCGGCAGCACCGCGAGCCGTTCGTCGTTGCCGAGAATGCCCGCATACAGCTCGCGGCCCTGGATGAACTGCTCGGCGATTGCCGGCTGGCGGAAGCGCTCGTGCACGAAGGCCACCCGTTCCGCCAGCGCCGGCACGTCGTTCACCACTGACGCTTGCGCGATACCCGCCGAGGCGTCGGACGCGAGCGGCTTCACGAACAATGGGAACGCGAGGGGTGGCGGCTCGGTGACGCGCTCACGCGTCCGATACATCACGAAGGCCGGGACCTTGATGCCGTGGTAGGCGAGGATCTTCTTGCTCATCGCCTTGTCCCGGGTCACTTGCAGGGCCAGCGGCGACGAGCCGGTGTAGCGGTACTTGCCCACTTCCAGCAGCGTGGCGCACACGTGATCCAGCGCACCGTCGCCGAGAAACGACTCGGCGCAGTTGACCACCACGTCCGGCTTCCACGCGTCACAGTGATCCGGCAGGACGCGCGGGTCGGCGTGAATGCCCACCAACTGGACCTCGTGCCCGTTCTCGAGGAGGGCGCCCGCCACCTGGTACTCCATCTCGGGCTCGTGGGCTTCCTTGCCCGCGAGCTCCCGCTCCATCTGGCGACGATGATCGTCCGGCGTCCAGTCGGTCCACGGGGTGTCGAAGACGATCGAGATGCGCACGCCGGTCCTCGGAGAGGCGGACGCCCCAAGGTAGGAAATCACCGGGTGGCGGAGCAAGCCCGTCGCAGCGGCTCGCCGCCCGGTGCGGGCCTGCCTATCTTAGGTGCCCATGACCGACGTACCCGCGCCGCTCGCCTCCGCCCTCGCCGACCGCTACCGCATCGAGCGCGGGCTCGGCGCCGGGGGCATGGCGACGGTCTATCTGGCCGAGGACCTGCGGCACAAGCGGCGCGTCGCACTCAAAGTGCTGCGTCCCGAGTTGACCCATGCCCTCGGTCCCGAGCGGTTCCTCCGCGAGATCGAGACCACGGCCAACCTCCGGCATCCACACATCCTGCCGCTGTACGACAGCGGGCAGGCCGGCGAGTTCCTCTTCTACGTCATGCCCTACGCCGAAGGCGAGACGTTGCGCGACCGCCTCGATCGGGAGAAGCAGCTGCCCGTCGCGGAGGCCGTTCAGATCACGCGCGAGGTCGCGGACGCACTCGGTTACGCCCACTCGCGGGGTGTGATCCACCGTGACATCAAGCCCGAGAACGTCCTGCTGGAGAGCGGGCACGCGGTGGTCGCCGACTTCGGCATTGCGAAGGCCGTCAGTGCGGCCGGGGGCGAGACCCTCACGCAGACCGGACTCGCGCTGGGCACTCCGCTCTACATGAGCCCCGAGCAGGCCGCCGGCGGCCAGGATCTCGACGGCCGCAGCGATCTGTACGCGCTCGGCTGCCTGCTCTACGAGATGCTGACCGGAGAGCCGCCGTTCAGCGGGCCCACGGTCGAGAGTCTCGTCCATCAACATCTCTCGGCGACGCCGCGCGACGTGACGCAGCTCCGGCCCCGGGTGCCGCGCGAGATCGCGGGAGCGCTCGATCGCCTGCTGGCCAAGAACCCGGCCGATCGGTACACCACGGCGGTGGAGCTGATCCGGGCGATCGAGCCGGGGATGCCCGCCGCGCCCCGGCAGGACCGGCTTGCGGGATCGCGGGTCCGCTGGGTCGGCGCGGCCGTCGTCCTCGCGGTCGCGGTCGCGGTCGCCGTCGTGCTGCTCGGGCGCGCCGGTGGTCCGAGTTCGGGCGGGACCATGGTGACCACCCTGCGCCAGGTCACGTTCTCCCCGGAAGTGGAGGAGTATCCCAGTCTCGCGCCCGATGGTGAGCGATTGGTGTTCAGCCGGGACGTGAACGGGCTCCGCCAACTCGTGCTGACGAGCCTCGCGGACGGACGAGAGGAGCCGCTCACGCGCGGGGAGTTCGACCATATCCAGCCCGCGTGGACGCCCGACGGGCAGGCGATCCTGTTCGTCCGGGCGCAGCGCGCGAGAACCCGCCTCGAGCCGGGCGACGTGTTCGCCGTCTTCAGCGGTGGGGACATCTGGCGGCTGGCACTCACGGCCCGCACCGAGGAGCGGTTGATCACGGACGCGTACAATCCGGCCGTCGCGGCCGACGGCCGGATCGCCTTCGACGCGTCGTTCGCGGGCACGCGGCGCATCTGGGTGGCGGACGCGCGGGGACGCAACGCGCGGCAGGTGACGACGGACAGCTCCGAGGCGGTGACCCACGTCGACCCGAGCTGGTCGCCTGGCGGGCGACTGCTGGCGTATCAGCACATCGAACGGACGAAGTTCGACATCGGCGTCGTCGACGCCGTCGGCGGGGAAACGCGCCGGGTCACCGACGATCCGTTCCTCGACGTGAACCCCGTCTGGACCGCCGACGGCACCGCCATCGACTTCTCCTCGTATCGGAGCGGCGGCCTCAACGTGTGGCGGCTGCCGGTGGGCGCGCGCGGGGAACCCGCCGGACTCCCCGTGCAGATCACGACCGGCGCCGGTCAGGACGTGCAACTCGCCGCGTCGCCGGCGGGTGGCCGCCTCGCGTTCACGGTGCTCAGAATCAACGCCGACCTGTGGCGGCTGCCGGTCGATCCGGTCACGGGACGCCCCCGCGGGAATCCCGAGCCGGTGGTGGTGACGACCCGGGAGGACAGTCGCGGCTCGTGGTCGCCCGACGGGCGGTCCATCGCCTTCAACTCCGACCGCTCCGGGGACATGAACATCTGGATTCACGACGTGGCGGGCCACGTCGATCGGCAGCTCACGCGCGGCCCCGGCGGCGACTATCAGCCGCGCTGGTCCCCCGACGGGACGCGCGTGGTCTTCTTTTCCGCGCGGAGCGGGAACAGCGACATCTGGCTCGCCGACGTCGCGACGGGCCAGTTGACGCAGCTCACCACCAGCCCGTGGCTCGACATCAATCCGTCGTTCTCGCCCGATGGCCAGCGCATTGCGTTCCAGTCGGATCGGCAGGGGCGCATGGAACTGTGGGTCATGCGGGCGGACGGGGCCGAGCAGCGCGCGCTAACGACTGCGGGGGTGGGCCCGAGCCACTTCGTCCCGTGGGCGGCGGACGGGCGCACGATCTACTTCCGGCCGGCGGGACCGGATGGACCGGCCCCGATGCGTGTGGGGGTGGCCGACGGGATCGTCGAGCCCACGACGGTCGAGGGTGGGGGGCATATGTCGTTCAACCCGTCGGGCACGCACATCGCCGACGTCTTGGGCCACCAGCGGATCTGGATCTCGCCGCTCGACGGCGGCGCACCCTATCCCGTCTTCAGCTTCGACGATCCGGAGGTGCGCATCGACTACCCCGTCTGGTCACCCGATGGGCGCTGGATCCTGTTCGACCGCTGGGCGCCCGAGGGCGGAGATATCTGGCTCGCGGAGTGGCGCTGACGACGTATGGTCGCTGGCGGGCCCTCGTCCCCGCCTTTACCTTCGCCCAATCCAGTGAATTCGTCGCGGTAGCCGCAAGGGTGATCCGTCCCCGCACCGGCGCCGGTGGCGTGCTCCTCACGCACGGGAGGACCTCATGTGCACCCGACTCGCCCTGCTCGGCGCCTCGGCGGCGGTGCTCCCGAGGCTGCGGGCCGTCGATGGCTGAGCTGGAGCCGCATCTCGCGCCGCCGACCGCCCGCGGGCACGTGTCGGTGGCGCAGCTGCCGGACTATTGGTATGTGGCGTGCCGGTCCACGGAGTTGCGCGCCACGCCGCTGCGGCGCGTGGTGCTCGGCGTGCCGCTCGTCCTGTTTCGCGATGCTGGCGGCGGCGTGGGCGCGCTGCTGGACCGCTGCCCCCACCGCAACGTCCAGCTGTCGTTGGGTCGCGTGGTCGCGTCCGGGCACTTGGAGTGCTGTTACCACGGCTGGCAGTTCGATGTGACCGGCGCCTGCCGGCTGGTGCCCGGCCTGCGGGACACGGGCGAGGCCAAGGGCCGTCGGGTCGAGGCGTACCCGGTGCGCGAGCGCGGAGGCTTCGTCTGGGTGTATCCCCGGCCCGCCGTGGAGCCGACCACTGAACCGTTCCCGCTCCCCCTCGCGTCCGACCCGACGTATACCACGGTCGTCCGCACCTTTGAGGTCGAGGCCTCGGTGCACGCGACGATCGAAAACGCGCTCGACGTCCCGCATACGGCGTTCCTGCACAAGGGTCTCTTCCGCGGCAAGGGTGAGCCCAACCCCATCGACGTCGAAGTGCGGCGGTGGGCCGATCGGGTGGAGGCGGAGTACCTGGGGGAGCCGCGCCCGCCGGGGCTGGCCGGTCGGGTGCTGTCGCCCAGTGGCGGCACCGTGGAACACGTCGACCGTTTCATCCTCCCGTCCATCGCGCAGGTCGAGTACCGGTTGGGTCCCGAGAACCACGTGCTGGTGACGTCGCTGTGCACGCCCGTCACCGATTTTGTCACCCGCCTCTATGCCGTGATCAGTCTCCGGGTGCGAATCCCCGGCTGGCTGGTGAAACCGGTGCTCCAACCGATCGCGCTCAAGATCTTCCGTCAGGATGCGGAGATTCTGGAGACGCAGACCCGGCAGATCCGGGCGTTCGGCGGCGAGCAGTTCATGTCCACGGATGCGGACGTGCTGGGCCGCGAGATCTGGCGGCTGATGCGCCAGGCCGAGCGCGGGGAGCCGGAGGCCGCGGAGGAGCCGGTGGTGCGGAGACTCCAGCTCGTGATCTAGCGAAGGTCCACGGGGGATTGGCGTCGTGGTGGGGCGGGACCGGCTCGGGCTCGACTCCACGACCGCCACCACTCCGGGGAGTCGCGCTGCGCCAGTCCCGCCCCATCACTGGCCGACGTCCGCCCGAACTCAGTTCCCCCTAATCGCGCGGCAGGGTCGCCAGCAGGAAGCGCCGCACGTTCTCGCCCATGATGGCCGCGATTTCCTCGTCGCCGAACCCGCCGGCCAGCAATGCGTCCGTCAGCACCGGAAGGCCGGCAGCGTCGAACGGCGTGCGTACGGCGCCGTCGAAATCGGAGCCGAGTGCCACGTGGGTGACGCCGACCCGGTCCACGGTATGACGGATGGCCCGCACGATGGCGTCCACGTCCCTCCCGCCCACGGCGTGAGGGAAGAATGTGATGCCGATCAGCCCGCCGGTGGCCGCGACCCGGTCGAGCTGCGCATCGGTGAGGTTGCGGGGGGTCGGACGGGTGCCGACGACGCCCGTGTGAGAGACCAGCACGGGCCTGCTGGCGAGTGCGGTCACGTCGTCGATCGTGGCGGACGACGCGTGCGCGAGGTCGACGATCATCCCCAGCTGCTCCATACGCGGCACGACTTGCCGGCCCAGCGGCGTGAGCCCGCCCTTGCGCACCCCGTGGGCCGACCCGGCAACGTCCGTGTCGAAGAAGTGCGTCAGCGCCAGCAGTCGAAAGCCCGCGGCAAACAGGGTGTCGAGATTCGCCATCTTCCCCTCGAGCACCTGCGCACCTTCGATGCCGAGGAGGCCGCCCACCAGGCGCTCGCCGCGCGCGCGTCGCGCGGCCAGCGCCTCGACGTCTCGCGCAGTCGTCACCACCGCCAACCGGCCATCCGAGGCAGCGGCGAACGCGTGCAGTCGGCGCGCCTCGTGCTGCGCTCGAGCGTACAGGCTGAACCATGTCGCCACCGGCCGTCGCTGCAGCACGGTGAGCGGCGTGATCATGTCGGTCGTTGCCGCGTTGCTCTCGAAGTTGAGGCCGAACGGGACCTTCGACACGACCGTGAAGACCTGGAGGGCGACGTTCCCCCGAAAGAGGCGTGGCAGATCGACATGCCCGCGCCGGTGCTCCACGAGCAGGTTGCGATGCCAGAGCAGTGAATCGGCGTGGAGGTCGGCAATCCAGAGGCGCGCGTGCAGTGTGCGCGCGGCGGGCGACACGGACGCCAACTCCGCCCGTCCCCGCCGGTTGGCGAATGCGTCGATCGCGACAGGGACCGCCAGCATCATTAGGAGTACCGCTGCGACGACCAGCACGGCGACGGGAATCACTCGACGCGATCGGTTGCCGGATCGGGGTGCTCCCCCAGGAACTCGATCCACGCTTTCTTGGCGCAGGGGTAGTGCTTGGCGGCCTCGACGAGGTCGAGGAATCCGGCCACCGTACGCTCGAAGCGCTCCTGCAGCTGCGCATTGGCGATGCGGCCGTTCGCGTCAAACGCCTGGTGTGCCTGCGCCAGCGAGAACATGTCCGGGTACACGCGCGTGCCCAGGTGCTCGAGCGGCACCCGCAGGGCCCACAACCCCCGATTGCCGCCGACCATCGAAGGGGAGACCGAGAGCAGCAGCGCGTGGCGCTCGTTGAACGGCTGTGGGCGGAAGCGCGAGACCCAATCGATGGCGTTCTTGAGGGCGCCCGGCATGGAGAAGTTGTATTCGGGCGAGGCGATGACGAGGCAGTCGCTCGCTTCGACGCGCCGGCGAAACGCCTCGGCACCCGGCGGGAACCCGCTGGCCTGTTGCGCGTCCGCGTCGTAGGACGGCCCGTCGAACTCACGCATCGTCGCGCGGTCCACGCTGCCGCCGTGCGCCTCCACCACAGCGGCGGCCAGCTCGGCGAGTTTGGCGTTGAGCGAGTCCTTACGGAGCGATGCGGCGAAGACCAGGGCGCGGACCGGCTCCCGGGGTCCGGACGGGCGGCGCGCCGGCGATGACTGAGACATGGCTCCCTCCTTGGGGTTCCCCCAATGAACGGGCTGCCGCGCACCGATTGCAACCATGCCGCTCCGGCGCTAGCGTATCTGCCGTCACTCAGGAGGAATCCGATGCGCGTCCGAGGTCTGTTGTCTGTCCTGTCGATGCTGATGGTTGGCTTTGCCGTCGCGCCGTCCGCCGCGCAGGCACCGCGCGGTGCGGGCCAGGAGGCAGCCGGCAAAGCGGGTGCCGAGGCGGAGCTCCTGCCCGCGGAGCCGGTCGTCACGCAGCATGCCAAGCGCATCAACGGGCAGATGGTGAACTACACCGCCGAAGCCGGGTGGCTGCCGATCCGGGAGGACGGGAGGGTCCGGGCGAAGATGTTTTACGTGGCCTACACGCGAGCCGGGGTCTCGGACCCGAGCACGCGACCTCTGATCTTCTCGTTCAACGGCGGACCCGGCACGGCGTCGGTCTGGATGCACCTGGGGTACACGGGGCCGCGCCGCGTCGTGTACGACGACGAAGGGTTCGCGCTGCGCCCGCCCGGCGGGCTGGAAGACAACCCGCACTCGATTCTCGACGCCGCCGACATCGTCTACATCGATCCCATCGCCACCGGCTTCAGCCGGATGGTGGAAGGCGAGGACCTCCACGCGTACCACGGCAAAATGGCCGACATCCAGTCGGTGGCCGAATTCATCCGGCTGTACATCGTGCGGAAGAACCGCTGGATGTCGCCCAAGTTCCTGATCGGCGAGAGCTACGGCACGACCCGCGCATCGGGGCTCGCCGGCTACCTGCAGAGCCGACACCAGATCTACCTCAACGGCATCATTCTGGTGTCCATGACCGGTCTCGACGTGGAGTCCGGGCCCGACGTGTCGCACGCCACGTTCCTGCCGCAGGCCGCCGCGACGGCGTGGTATCACCGCCAGTTGGGGCCCGAGCTCCAGGCACGTGCGTTGACGGACGTCCTGGCCGAGGTCGAGACCTTCGCGCTCGGCGACTACCTCCAGGCGCTCGTGCGGGGCGATCGGCTGAGTGACGCCGAGCGGACCGCCGTGGCCGGCCGGGTGGCCCGCTACACCGGCGTGACGCCGGCGTACGTGCTGGCGGCGAATCTCCGGCTGGAGCCGCGCCGTTTCTGGAAGGAGCTGCTGCGCGACCGGCGCCTCACGGTGGGCCGGCTGGACAGCCGCTATCTCGGCATCGATCGGGACGCCGCCGGGGAGAACCCCGAGTACGATCCGGCCATCGCGGATTGGAATGGCGCGTTCAGCAACGCGGTGAACCGCTACCTGCGTGAGGAGCTGCGCTACAACCCCGATCTCGCGTACAACGTGTGGGGTGACGTTCGGCCCTGGAACCGCGAGGCATCGGTGAGTGTGGGCGACATGCTGCGCCAGGCGATGCGGAACAACCCCTATCTCAAGGTGCTGATCCAGGGCGGCTACTACGACGCGGCGACGGACTACTACGGCGCCGTGTACACCATCTCGCATCTCCAGCCGGGCGGAGAATTCCGCGATCGATTCCGGTTCGCGTGGTACGAGAGCGGGCACATGATGTATCTGCGCAAGGCTGATCTGGCCCGCACAAACGACGATCTGCGCGCCTTCCTCCGCTGGTCGCTCGAGGGTGCACAGGACTACCCGCGGCGCGCCCAGTGACGCAAAGCGCGCCTGCCTATCCGAGCCTCCGCCCGTGACTTGACGGCTGCTTGACGCGGCCTCCGTAGGATCGCGCCCTGGCGGATCGCGGGATCCCGCGCCGCCGGTGCGAGCCCACCCCTCACGTCGGAGGCTGCCATGCGAACGTCCCCCCTCACCCTCGTCCCGCTCCTACTGCTCGTCGCGTGCGACCGCGGGACCGTCCCCCCCACGGCGGCAGAAGGCGTCAGCCTCAACTTCACGAACAACCCGGACAACGCGCACCCGCGCATCGTGCGGTTCCAGGATGTGTTCGGGTACTTCATCGTGGACTGGGACCGAAGCCTGTTCTCGATCCAGGCCGCAACGGACGGGCAGTTCGGCTGCAATGCAACGCCCACCTTCTACTCGTTCCTGGACGTGCAGGACCTCCTGAACAACACTGACGACCCGGTCGCCGGGCGTGTCATCGAACTCGTCCAGGGTCGGGGGGTGCACATCGCCGTCTACCGAGACCCCGCAGGCTGGGTCGCGGCGGGGCTCGGCTGCGACGCGCTGCTGGAGCGAAAAGTCGCTGAGGGAACGGGGAATCTCACCTACACGGACAACGACCTGCTGGCGTTCCTGGATCCCAGCCGGCACGTGAACGCCTTCGGGCTCGCGGCCCAGGGGCGTCTGGTGCGGACGGACGGCAAGCGAGCCGCGTACAGCGGCGTCGACAGATGCGTGTGGGATGGGGAAGACCCCGCCTCGATTCGATGCACGGAGAAGATCAGCTTCTGACGGCCCAGCCCATGGCGCCGTTCGACCGCTGGTTCGACGTCATCGAGGGGCCGCGTTGCCCCGTCTGGCGAGTGTGACGCTGTGGCAGCACCCAGCGCCCTCCACCCGACGATGGGGCACGCGCGCTCTTGCGCGTAAGCGGGCCGCGGTCGACAATCAGGGCCCGCGCGCTGGTCCCGGGGTGCGCTTCGCTCCATCTTACGGTCGAGCCCTTGGAGTGGCCTTCCGACATGCGCAGCCTACAGGCCCGACGGCCGCTGGTCGTCGCGTGAAGATGCCGCCCCCCCACGAGATCCGGATTCACCTTCCGGATTGGGTGGCGTCGGCTGTGGCGTGGGACCGCGCCTACGGGGATGTCGAGGACCGGATGCGGCTCGCGATCCAGCTGGCACGAGCCAACGTCGAGCACGCCACCGGTGGTCCGTTCGGGGCCGCGGTGTTCGAGCGGGACACGGGCCGGCTGGTGGCCGTCGGCGTGAACCTGGTCACCCGCGACCGGAACTCGATGTTGCACGCCGAGATGGTGGCGCTCATGCTGGCCGAGCGCCGGCTGGGCCACTACTCGCTCGCGCTTTTCGACGGGCCGGCCCACGAGCTCGTGACCTCGTGTGACCCCTGCGCCATGTGTCTGGGCGGCGCCCTGTGGTCCGGAGTCCGGCGCATCGTCGCCGGCGCCGGTCGCGCCGAGGCGCGCCGGGTCGGGTTCGACGAGGGCCCCGTGTTTCCCGAGTCCTACCAGTATCTCCGCGATCGCGGGGTCGAGTCCGTGCGCGGCGTGCTGGGAGCGGAAGCGGCGGCGGTGCTCGCGTTGTACCGGGAGCGGGGAGGCGAGATCTACAACGGGTAGGCGGGTGCGCTGCGTCCCGCGACCCGGATGGCGCGGTCTCCCGGCGCGCCCTAGTATGTTGCAGCGTACCCCCGCGCAGGGATTCGGATGCCCGATGTCTCCTTCACGCTAAACGGTCGTCCGACGACCGCGACCTACGAGGACGGCATGCATTTCCTCGAGGTGTTGCGGGAGGAGTGTGGGGTGACGTCGCCCAAGGATGGCTGCGCGCCGCAGGGCTATTGCGGGTGCTGCGCGATCCTCGTCAACGACCGGCCGGTCCTCGCCTGTCTGCGGAGGCCCGACCAGATGGCGGGCACCCAGGTCACCACGCTTGAGGGCGTCGCGGAGGCGAAGCGCCGGGTGCTCGCGCAGGCGTTCGTGGCGGAAGGCGCCATCCAGTGCGGCTACTGCATCCCGGGCATCGTGGCGCGCGCCTCAGCGCTGCTCGACGACGGCCGCGCCCGGGATCCCGAGGCCGTGCGGAAGGCACTCGATGGGCATCTCTGCCGCTGCACCGGGTACAGCCGCATCGTGGACGCCATCCGCACGGCGGGCGACGCCTGGGCCGAGCAGCGCGACGTGGAGCACGACGGTCCGCGGCGGGTGGACTTCTTCGGCGAGCGGTTCGGCCTCTCGCGCACCTCGGGCCCCGGTCGCGCCGCCGGCGTCGGCGGGTGGAGCGCGCGGTACCGCGGGACCGATCACGCCCTGGGCGCCAAGCCGTACATCGCCGACATGCGCGTGGCAGGGATGGTGCACGGCGCCGTGGTACTGAGCGAGCATCCCCGTGCCGTGGTCGAGGCGATCGATCCCGCCCCGGCGCTCCGGCTGCCGGGCGTGGTGCGGGTGCTGATGGCGCCGGACGTGCCCGGCGCGCGATACACCGGGCTGATCGTCCCCGACTGGCCGACGTTCGTGGACGTCGGAGAGACGACGCGCTGCGTGGGCGACGTGCTCGCGCTGGTGGTCGCGGACACGCAGTTCCACGCGCGCGCGGCGGCGCAGGCGGTGGCGGTCCGCTACACCGTGCTCGCTCCCGTGGCGGACCCCGCCGCGGCGCTGGCCCCGACGGCGCCGCCCATCCACCCGAACGGCAACCTGCTGGAGACCTGCGGGTTCCGGCGCGGGGACGTGGATGCGGCGCTCGCCGCCGCGGCGCACGTCATCGACGAGACCTTCACGACGCAGCGGATCGAGCACGCCTTCCTCGAGCCGGAGGCGTGCCTCGCCGTGCCGAACGGCGCGGGGCTCACGGTCTACACACAGGGACAGGGCGTGCACGACGACCAGCGCCAGGTCGCCGCCGTCCTCGGCGAGGATCCGGCGGCGATCGCCGTGGAGCTGGTCACCAACGGCGGCGCGTTCGGCGGCAAGGAAGACCTGTCGGTCCAGGCGCACACGGCGCTGGCGGCCCGGCTGCTCGATCGGCCGGTGCGGATCGTGCTCACGCGCGAGCAGTCGATCCGGATGCATCCCAAGCGCCATCCCATCACGCTGCACTACACGGTCGGGGCGGACGCGGAGGGCCGGCTCACGGCGGTCCGCGCGCGGATCGTGGGCGACACGGGGGCGTACGCGTCGGTCGGGGCCAAGGTGCTGGAACGGGCGGCGGGGCATTCCTGCGGCCCGTACCGGGTGCCGAATGTCGACATCGAGGCCAAGACGGTCTACACCAACAACCCGCCCAGCGGCGCCATGCGCGGCTTCGGCGCCAATCAGGCGGCGTTTGCCATCGAGGGCGTCATGGATCTGCTCGCCGAGCGCGTGGGCGTGGACGGCTACGACATTCGCGAGCGGAACATCCTGGAGCCGGGAGACCCGTTTGCCACGGGACAGGTCATGACCGCGAGCTGCGGCATTCGCCAGACGCTCGAGGCCGTGAAGGCGGTCTACAAGGGTGCCCGCTACGCCGGTATTGCGTGCGGCATCAAGAACACGGGCATCGGCAACGGGCAGGAGGATGCCGGACGCGTCGTGCTGCACGTGCTCGACGACGGTGCCGTGGAGTTGCGCACCGGCTATACGGAGATGGGACAGGGGCTCTTCACCGTACTGCGCCAGGTGGTGCATGAGGAGACCGGGCTGGATCCGGCGGCGGTGCGCGTGCGCGCGGTGAGCGACGCCGACGTCGTGTGCGGGATGACGACCGCGTCGCGGGCCACCGCGCTGGGCACGGCCGCCGCGCGCATCGCCGCCGGGAAGCTGGCGGCTGACCTTGCCGATCATCCGCTGGAGGAGCTGGCGGGGCGGACGTACGAGGGCAAGTACGTGTGCGACTTCACCGTCAAGGCGGGTGCGGCCGTGGAGAACCCCAAGACGCATCTGACGTTCGGGTACGCCACCCAGGTGGTCGTGCTCGACGACGACGGTCGGGTGCGGCACGTGGTGGCCGCGCACGACGTCGGGCGGGCCATCAACCCGCTTCAGTGTGCCGGCCAGCTCGAGGGGTCGGTGCACATGGGACTCGGCTACGCCCTGTCAGAAGACCTGCCGTGCGCCGACGGGTGGCCCGTGTCCCTGCTGTTGCGCGATCTGGGGATCGTGCGGGCCAAGGACACGCCGGAGATCGACGTGATCCTGGTCGAGGTGCCCGACGAAATCGGTGGCTACGGCGCCAAGGGCGTCGGCGAGATCGGGCTCGTGCCCACCGCCGGCGCGGTGGCGGCCGCCCTCCACGCGTACGACGGCATCCGCCGCGTGCGCCTGCCGATGACCGACGCCCCGGCGGCCGCGGCCTCCGTTCCCAAGAGCCGGCGAGCCACGTGACGCTTCATTCCGCGGACGCCGGGCTGGAGAGGTGACACCATAGCCGAGCTGGTGCCGATTCCGTTCGCGGACCTGGTGCGCCGGATGCGATCCGAGCTCGAGGCGAGCGAGGCCATCTTCGACCTGCCCGTCCGCAAGTGGTTTCACCCCGAAGCGGGGCCCGATCTCGGGGTGGTGCATGCGGGCCGGCGGGCGGCCACGCCGGTTGGCCCGGCGGCCGGCCCTCACACCCAGCTGGCGCAGAACCTGGTGCTGGCGTGGCTCGCGGGCGCGCGGATCCTCGAGCTCAAGACGGTGCAGGTCGACGACCGGCTCGAGATCCCCCGCCCGTGCATCCACGCCCCCAACGTCGGGCTCAACGTGGAGTGGTCGCAGGAGCTCCGCGTCGAGGAGTCGGCGCGAGAGTACGCCAAGGCCGCCTACCTCATCGCCATTCTCCGGACCACCCGGGCCTTCGGGGTACTGCACGACGCCGCGTCGGCCCAATTCGACACGGTATTCGACATCAGCGTGGGCTACGACCTGGAGGGCATACGGTCGGCCCAGGTCACCCGGTTTCTCGATACGCTGCGCGCACCCGAGCGGCTGTACGACGAGCTGCGCTCGCAGCTGGACGGCGAGCTCACGCCCTACCGCGACCTGGTTCCGCCGGCGCCGGTCGCCGATGCGGTCACGCTCTCGACGTTCCACGGCTGTCCCGCGGAGCAGATCGAGGCGATCGCCTCTTATCTGCTCGAGGAACGCGGGCTCAGCACGATCGTCAAGCTGAATCCGACGCTGCTGGGATTCGAGCAGGTCGAGCACCTGCTGCACGAGCGCCTGGGGTACCGACAGTTCGCCCTGCGGCGCGAGGCCTTCGACAAGGACCTACAGTACGATGATGCGCTCGCCATCCTTCACCGGCTTCGCGCGGTCGCCGCGCGGTGCGGCTCCACGATCGGCGCCAAGTTCACCAACACGCTGGTGGTGGAAAACGCACCCGACATCTTCCCCACGCAGACCGATCCGTACATGTACCTGTCGGGACCGCCGCTGCATGTGATCGCGATGACGCTGATGCAGCGTGTGCGGGAGGACGCAGGGTTCGCGTTTCCCGTCTCCTTCTCGGCCGGAATCGACGCGACCAACTTCCCCGCCGCGGTGGCCTGTGGCATGGTGCCCGTGACGACGTGCACGGATCTGCTCCGCCAGGGCGGCTACGGCCGCCTGCCGGCGTACCTGCGGACCCTCGGGCGCGCCATGACGCAGCTCGGTGTGACCACCCGCGAGGCCTACGTGCTGGCGGCCGGCGGGCACGGGGAGGCCGCCGCCGAGGAGGCACTCGGGCAGGGCGAGGCAGGGAAGGCCGTGTGGGGGAGTGCGCACGGCGCGATCGCTTCGGTCGCCCGGGAGCGGCCGGACGAGCTGCCGAGCGTGCTCCGGGCGCTCGCCACGACTCACGGCCTCGATCCCGAGCGGCTCGTGTCCGCGGTGGTGGCGGTTGCAGGGCGGCGCAACGGGCGGGCGATCGTCGACGCCCTGTCCGATGATCCACGGTACCACGCCCGCGCCAACGCCAAAGGCCCTCGGCGGCTCGAGCGTACGCTCGCGCGCTACGACTGCATCAACTGCGATCTGTGCATTCCCGCGTGCCCCAACGACGCGATGTTCGCCTACCAGGTCAGTCCCGTGGAGGTCCCCACAGAGCGGGTGCGCGCGGGGCCGGCGGGCCTTCGGCGCGAGCCCGGGGCGGGGTTCGCGATCCGCGACGCCCACCAGCTGGCGGTCTATGAAGGAGCATGCAACGCGTGCTCGAACTGCGAGGTGTACTGCCCGGAACGGGGAGCCCCCTTCATTGTGAAGGAGCGGGTGTTCGGGTCGCGGGCGGACTTCGAGCGGTGCGCGGACCTCGACGGGTTCTGCCGCGAGGACGGCGTGCTCCATGCCCGAGTGGACGGCGCGGTGTGGCGGGCCGACCTGAGCCCGGAGACCGGACACGCCACGATCGTCGGACCGGGGCTGCGGCTGGACGTGGCATGGCCCGGACTCGACGTCCTGTCGGGCGAGGCCGATCCGGACGCGGCTGTCGACACGGCGCTGCTGTGGCGGATGCGCACGGCGTGGGAGAGCATCTTCGCGTCACGGGTGCCGAACGTCGTCAATCCGGCGGGGATATCGTGAGCGCGACGGTGCTCGTCGCCAACGGCACCGTGTTCGGCGGAGCACTCGGCCAGGACGACGACCGGCCGGTCGTGATCGGTAATGGCGCGGTGGCGTGGGAGGGCGAGCGCATCGTGGCGGTCGGCTCGCAGGCGGACCTGCGCCGCGGGTACCCCGGGGCCCGCGTACTCGACGCCCGCGGCGGCCTCATCCTGCCGGGCCTCGTGAACCTTCACCATCACTTCTACTCGGCGCTCGCCCGCGGCCTCGACCCCCGGGCGTCCCTCGCCGATTTCGGCCAGGTGTTGGACCGCTTGTGGTGGCGGCTGGATCGGGCGCTGGATGCCGAGGCGATCCGCATCTCCGCCGAGCTCGCGCTGGCCGATTGCATCCGGGCAGGGTGCACGACGGTGTTCGATCACCACGCATCGCCGAACGCCATTGCGGGCAGTCTCGACCGCCTCGCCGAGGCGGTGGACGCCTGCGGGCTGTCGGCGGTGCTTTGCTACGAAGTGACCGACCGGAACGGACCCGCCGGGGCCGCGGCGGGCCTCGCGGAGAACTTGCGGTTTCTCGACGCCACCCGCGGGCACCGGCGCATCCGGGGGACCCTGGGCCTGCACGCGAGTTTCACGCTGCGCGACGAGACGCTGGCCGAGGTAGCGCGGCGGCGGCCTGCCGAGGGCGGCTGCCACATCCACGTCGCCGAAGATCCGCTCGACGTGCGGTACTCGCGGGAGCAGTTTGGGGCGGGCCCGGTGCAGCGCCTGCAGGCCCACGGCCTGCTCGACGCCCGCAGCCTCCTGGCCCACGGGATTCACCTCGAGCCAGCGGACTACCAGACCATCGCGGCGCACGACGCCGTGATCATCCACAATCCGGAATCGAATGCCAACAACGGAGTGGGCGTGCTCGACGTGGCTGGGGCCGCGGAGGCGGGCTGCGCGGTGGGTCTCGGCACGGATGGCATGTCCGGGTCGATCCTCCGCGCGCTGCGCCTCGGTTTCCTCATGCAGCGGGCGGCGCGACACGATCCCGGTCTTGGCTTCGAGGAGTTCCGCCGCCTGCTGGCGACGAACGCCCGCGTAGCCCGCCGGTTTCTCGACGAGCCGCAGCTGGGCGAGCTCACGCCAGGCGCGCCGGCGGATGTCATCGTGGTCGATGCACCGCCGCCGACGCCGCTCGAGGCCGGGAATGCCTTTGGCCACCTCGTGTACGGGGCGGCGGACGCCGCCGTCCGCCACACCATCGCGCGCGGGCGGATCCTGTTGGAGGACTTCCGGCACGTCGTGGTGGACCTCGATGCGCTCACCGCACGCGCGCGCCGCAGCGCCGGCCCCCTGTGGGCGCGCTTTCACGCGCTCGGGTGGGGCACTACTTTTCTCGGGTCTTGAGTCGACGGAGACGGCGGTGAGGACGGCCCCATGACAGGCGCCCTGAACGCAAAGCGCGAGGCCGGCCGCCGTCACGCGGTGGAGACGTGCCGAACCCGGCGCGTGCTGATCCCGACGTTCGCCGAGTTGCGCGACCCCGCGACCATCGACCCTGTCGTGGTCGCAGCCCTGCGGCCGCTGGACCTCCAGGCCGTCCACCCGCTCAATCTGTTCCGGATTACGTGGTACAACGATCTCGCGACCGGCGGGTTCGGCGGCGTGAACGCGGTCGAGTTCCCGTCGGCCCTCACCGGCGTGCGTGCCCGCATCGTGGGACTGATCGGAGCCCACTTCCCGACGGGCGCCCACAAGGTCGGTGCCGCGTTCGGCTGCCTGGTGCCGCAGCTCGTCGGCGGGACGTTCGACCCCACGCAGCAGCTGGCCGTGTGGCCGTCCACGGGGAACTACTGCCGCGGCGGGGCCTTCGACAGCGCGCTGCTCGGCTGCCGAGCGGTGGCGATTCTGCCCGAAGAGATGAGCCGCGAGCGGTTCGAGTGGCTGGAGCGGATCGGGGCGGAGATCGTGCGGACGCCTGGCTCCGAGAGCAACGTGAAGGAGATTTACGACGCGTGCTGGGCGATCCGCCGCACGCGGCCCGAGTGTGTGATCTTCAATCAGTTCGAGGAGTTCGGCAACTACCTGTGGCACTACGGCGTGACGGGGCCGGCGGCCGCGGCCGTGTTCGAGCAGATCGCCCGGCCGTTCGACCGGCTCTCGGCCTGGGTAGGCGCGTCGGGCTCGGCCGGCACCCTCGCGGCGGGCGATTATCTCAAGCGGCGGCGCCCCACCGTGCGCCTCACGGTCGCCGAGGCGCTGCAATGCCCGACGCTGCTGCGGGCCGGGTACGGGGCGCACCGCATCGAGGGGATCGGGGACAAGCACGTCCCCTGGATCCACAACGTGCGTAACACGGATCTCGTTGCGGCGATCGACGACGAGGCCGTGATGCGGGTCTTCCGGCTGTTCAACGAACCGCTCGGGCACGGGCACCTCGACCGCGCGGGGGTCGCGCCCGCAACCCGCGCGCAGCTCCACCTGCTGGGGCTCTCGAGCGTGTGCAACCTGCTCGCCGCGATCAAGACGGCGAAGTACTTCGAGTTCGACGAGCGCGACGTCGTCTTCACCGTCCTCACCGACTCGGTCGATCTGTATCGTACGCGGCTGGCGGAGGCGACGGAGCGGGATGGGCGCTACACCGACGTCGCCGCGGCGATCGCGTTCGAGCGGTACCTGCTCGGGACGACGACCGATCATCTGATGGAGCTGCGCTACGTCGATCGCAAGGAGCTGCACAATCTGAAGTACTTCACGTGGGTCGAGCAGCAGGGCAAGACCGTCGAGGAGCTGGACCTACTGTGGAGCGCCGCGTTCTGGGACGAGCTGCCCGCCCTGCTCCCGGACTGGGACGAGCGCATCACCGCGTTCAACGCGGAGACCGGGGTGCTGGACCTGCTGAAGCGGAACCACGCCGGGCAGGCGGCCTCGTGATCTCCCTCAGCCCCCGGTGTCCATGACGAGCCCGCCGTTCGACGCCATCGCCGAGGCGCGGCGGTATCAGGGCCGGATCGTGGCGTTCCTGCGCGATCTCATCGCGATCCCGGCGGAGAGCCTGCACGAGGGCCCCCGCTGCGAGCGGGTACGCCAGGAATACGCGGCCCTCGGCTTGGACGACGTGTGCATCGACGCCCTCGGCAATGTGATCGCGCGGGTCGGGACCGGCCCGCTCACGATTCTAATGGACGGGCACATCGATTGTGTCGGTGTGGGCGATCCGGCGGCGTGGAGCTACGATCCGTTCGCGGGCAAACTCGAGGACGGCAAGATATTCGGTCGCGGCGCGGTGGACGAGCTGCCGGCCGTGGCCTGCATGGCCTACGCGGCGGCAATCATGCGCGACCGTGGCCTGCTCGATGGCGTGACGGTCTATCTCTCCGCAAGCATCATGGAGGAAGACTGCGACGGATACTGTCTGCTGCACCTCATCGAGCGGGAGGGAATCCGTCCCGACGTCGTCATCCTCGGTGAGCCGACCGATCTCAACGTATACCGGGGTCACCGGGGCCGGGTGGAGCTGGCGATTACCACCCGCGGCGTGTCGGCTCACGCGGCCCACAGCGAGCGCGGGGTGAACGCGGTCTACAAGATCGCCCCGATCGTTCTCGACATCGAGCGCCTCCACGAGCAGCTCCCGTCGGACGCGTTCCTCGGTAAGGGGTCGGTGGTCGTCTCGTCGATCGAGTGCACCACGCCGTCGCTCAACGCCGTGCCAGACAGCGCGCGGATCACCGTGGACCGGCGCATGACCGCCGGGGAGACGGTGGACGGCGTGCTGGCCGAGCTGCGGGCGCTGCCCCATGTGGGCGACGCCACCGTCGAGGTGCTCACGTACGAGGTGACCAGCTGGCGCGGGACGGCGGCGCGACAGGAGAAGTTCTACCCGACGTGGGTGCTGCCGGAAGCGCATCCCCTGGTGCAGGGCGTCGCCGAGGCGGTCCGCCGCGTGCTCGGCCGCGCGCCCCGGATTTCCCGCTGGGGCTTCTCGACCAACGGCGTCGCCACCATGGGCCGGCACGGCATCCCGACCGTCGGGTTCGCCCCCGGCCTCGAGGAACTCGCCCACACGACCGACGAATGGGTCGCGGTCGACGATCTGGTGCGCGCGACCGCCGTGTACGCCACGATCCCGCGCGTTTTGGCGACGCGCCGGGACCTGCTCGCGGCCGCCCCCGCGGCGCCGCAGGAGTGAGCATGCAGACGACCCTGAAAGGCCGCGACCTCATCACCACGCAGGACTGGTCCGTGGCAGAGCTCGAGGCCCTGTTCGCGCTCGCGGCCGACCTCAAGACGGCCAAGCGGGAGGGCCGTCCCACGCCCCTGCTCCCGGCCAAGACGCTCTACATGATCTTCTTCGACGCGTCCACCCGCACGCGCAACTCGTTCGAGACGGGCATGACGCAGCTCGGCGGCCACGCGATCTACCTCTCGCCCGATCGGATGCAGATCAGCCACGGGGAAAACGCCCGCGACACGGCCAACGTGCTGTCGCGCTACGGGGACGGAATCGCGATTCGCCACTGCGCGTACCAGGAAGGGAACGCGTACCTGACCGAGGTGGCGCGGCATGCCGACGTGCCCGTGCTCAACATGCAGTGCGACGTGTACCACCCCTGCCAGATCCTCGCCGACTTCCTCACCATTCGCGAGCGGTTCGGAAACACGCGCGGACTGAAGCTCGGGGTGGCGTGGACCTGCGCTCCCAACTACGTGCGTCCCCTCTCGGTACCGCAGAGCCTGATCCTGCTGATGCCGCGGTTCGGGATCGACGTGACGCTGGCCTATCCGCCCGAGTTCAAGCTGATGCCGCACATCGAGGAGCAGGCGCAGGCCAACGCCAAGGCGGCAGGCACCACCTTCGAGATCAGTCACGAGTTCGAGGATGCGTTCCGCGACGCCGACGCGGTCGTGCCGAAGTCGTGGGGACCACTGGTCACGACGCAGGACGTCGAGGTGGGTCTGCGGCTGATCGAGAAGTACCCCACCTGGCGCTGCGACCAGGAGCGCATGCGGCTGGGCAAGCCGCACATGATCTACATGCATCCCCTGCCGGCGGATCGCGGGCGCGAGGTCGCGGACGACGTGATCGACGGCCCACAGTCGGTGATCTACGACGAAGCCGAGAATCGGCTTCACGTGCAGAAGGCGCTGATGGCGCTCACCATGTAGCGTGCGCCGGACGCCGGAGACGGCCCTGCGATCGCGATGACCGCCTTCCACTTCCGCTGTACCGAATGCGGCGCCGCCCACGCCGAGGATCCGGCGCTGCTGGTGTGTCCCGCCTGCGCCGTTGGCCAGGACCGGGGCGGCGCGCTCCGTGGTGTGCTGCAGGTAGTCCTCGACCGGCTGCCGGACACCTGGCCGCCACCGCATGCCCCGTGGCCGCTCGCGGCGTGGTGGCCGCTGGGCGATCCACGGGCGCTGCCCGCGTTTCCGGTAGGGGGAACGCCGCTGCTCGACGTGCCCGCGCTCCGGGAGCAGCTGGGCACGCCGCGGCTCTGGCTCAAGGACGACACGCGCAATCCCAGCGGCTCCACGAAAGACCGAGCCTCGCTCCTCGTGGTGGCCAAGGCGCGGGAGTACGGGCTCCAGACGGTGGCCACCGCGTCCACGGGGAACGCCGCCACCGCGCTCGCGGCGGTGGCCGCCGCGGCGTCGCTGCGGGCGGTCGTGTTCGTGCCGGCGTCGGCGCCGCCAGCCAAGCTGATCCAGTTGCTGAGCTACGGGGCCACCGTGTACCGCGTGGATGGCAGCTATGATGACGCGTTCGAGCTGTGCCTCGACGCGTGCAAGAGGCTCAACTGGTACAACCGCAACACCGGCCTCAATCCGTTCACCATTGAGGGGAAGAAGACGGTCGCACTCGAAATCGGTGCCGCGCTCGCGTCCGAGCCGCCCGACGTCGTGCTCGTACCGACTGGGGACGGGGTCATCCTCTCAGGCGTGGCGAAGGGGTTTGCCGACCTCGTGCGGGCGGGCCTCCTCGCGGGCGCGCCCCGTCTCGTCGTGGTACAGCCCGAAGGCTCGGCGGCGATCGTCCACGCGCTTCGGGCGGGGGCCGACGACGTGACCGCCGTCCCGGACGCGCACAGCGTGGCCGACAGTCTCACCGTGCAGACGCCGCGCAACGCGCGGCGCTGCCTGTTCGACGTCCGCGCGTCGGGTGGTGGAGGGGTGGCCGTGTCGGACGCGGCGATCGTAGCGGCCATCGCGCGCCTCGCGCAGTCGAGCGGCGTGTTTGCGGAGCCGGCCGGCGCGGCGGTGCTCGCCGGACTCGAAGCCGCACTCGGCGCCGGCCTCATCGAGCGCGGCGAACGCATCGTGCTGCTGGTGACGGGTACCGGGCTCAAGGACGTCGGGGCGGCCGCCCGCGCGGTGACCACGCCCGCGCCGATCCCGCCGAGCCTCGAGGCGGTCCTCGCGCGCGAGCGGACGCGCCCGGCCTAGGCCGTGAGCAGGCGGCGCAGCACGCGCTGCGTCACAGCCCGGCGGTAGACCGCCGTCGAGCGCACGTCGTCGATCGGCCGGATGTCGCGGCCCACGGCCTCGACCGCACCGTCGAGGTCTCCGCGTGCCAACGCGGCCTCCGCGGTCGCCGCCCGCAGCGGTACCTCCGCCACCGACCCGACGGCGACCCGGGCGGGGTCGCGACACACGGCCAGCACCACCTTCGAGATCGCCTGCGCCTGGCGGGTGCCGACCTTGCGGAACCGGATGACCCGCCCATCCCGCGGAACGCGGATCCGCACGATCAGCTCGTCGGGCGCCAAGGCCGTCCGGCGGTACCCCACGAAGAACGCCGCGATCGGGATTGTCCGGCGATCGGTCACGATGGTGGCGTCGGCGGCGAGCAGCACGGGCAGCGTGTCGCCCGCCGGCGACGCCGTGCCGAGATTCCCGCCCAGCGTGCCACGATTCTGGATCTGTGCGGCCCCGACCGTGCGCGCCGCGTCGGCGAGCGCCGACGCGTGTCGCGCCACCAGCGGCGACCGCAGCAGCGCGGTGTACGACTCCGCGGCGCCGATCTCCAGCGCCCCGTCCGCCTCCGTAATGCCCCGCAGCTCGGTGAGCTTCCCCACGTCGATCAGCGCGGTCGGCGCGATCGTCCGGGCGTGCAGCGCCACCAGTAGGTCGGTGCCGCCGGCAAGCGGTCGCGCGTCGGGGGTCGCCGCCAGCAGCTCGACCGCCTCGCGCAGCGCGCGCGGTCTCAGGTAGCGCGGGTACGGCACGCGAGGATGGCCTCGATGATCTTCGTGTAGCCAGTGCACCGGCACAAATTGCCCGCGATCGCGCGGCGCACGTCATCCGGCGAGGGGTCGGGCGTTTCCTGCAACAGCGCGTGGGCCGCCATCAGCATGCCGGGCGTGCAGATCCCGCACTGGGCCGCGGCGTGATCGATGAACGCCTGTTGCAGGGGCGCCAGCGCGCCGCTCCGCTCGAGGCCCTCGACCGTCAGGACGTCCGATCCCTCGGCCTGGCCGACGGCCACCAGGCAGCTGTTCACCACCTCGCCGTCGATTAGCACCGAGCACGCCCCACACTCGCCCTCGCCACAGCCCTCCTTGGTGCCGGTCAGGCGCAGGTCTTCCCGCAGCACGTCGAGCAGCCGCCGGGCGCCGGGCGCGTCCAGCGACACGGGGCGGCCGTTCACAGTGAAGGCGATCATGTGACGAGCGCCGCGAGGAGCTTCTCGGGAGTGGCCGGGATCTCGTCGAGCCACACGCCCGTGGCGTCGTGGATGGCCGCCACCACCGCTGGCGCGGGGGCGTCCATCGGGATTTCCCCGATGCCTTTGGCGCCGAACGGGCCGCCGGAATAGGGGTTCTCGACCAGGACGGTCCGGATGCGCGGGGCGTCCGAAGCTGTGGGAATGATGTACGTCGCGAGCCGGTCGTTGAGCACGCGACCGCCGTCCACCTTGAGCTCCTCGATCGTGGCGTAGCCGATCGCCTGAAGGACGCCGCCTTCCATCTGGCCTTCCACCATCGGGGGATGCAGGGCCCTGCCCGGGTCGAGCGCGGCGACCAAATCGGTCACCCGGACCTCGCCCGTGTCCAGGTCCACCTCCACGTCGGCCACGACGCAGGCGAACGCGTACGCCGGATACGCATCCCCGCGGTAGTGCGCGTCGTCCCACCGGATCCAGTCGGGGGGTACGTAGGTGCGTTCCACGCGGATCGGCGGCCGGTCCGTGCGCAGGCGCGCCCTCAGCTCGACGGCGGCCTGGGCGACGAGCCCCCCCACGATCAGCACCGTGCGCGACGCCACGGTCGGCCCGCTGTCCGGCACCGTGGACGTATCCGGCGGGACGACCGTCACCCGGTCCCAGGGCACGCCCAGTGCATCCGCCGCGATCTGGGCGAGGACCGTGTTCGTCCCCTGACCCATCTCCGTCTGTGCGGTCAGCACCCGTACCTCACCGTCGGGGGTGTACTCCAGCGCGACCCTGCTCGCGAGCTTGTTCTCCCCGCTGCCGGTGAACCCGGACCCGTGGTAGGCGAGGGCCACGCCTCGTCCGCGGCGCAGCGTCGGGCTCGTGGGCAACGCCATTGGCCGCGCCTGCTGGAGCGCGGCGTCGAGGACGAGTTCCGTCCCGACGCTCTCCGCAAGCCGCTGGCTGGTGGCGGTCGTGTCGCCGACGCGCAGCATCCACCGACGCCGCAGGTCGATGCTGGACATGCCCAACGCCTCGGCCAGGTGCTCCATCATCAACTCCGCGGCGAACTGCGACTGCGGCGCGCCGAATCCGCGGAACGCGCCGCTCGGCGGCGTGTGGGTCGCCAGCACGCGACCGCGGATGCGGACGTTGGGGCAGGCGTACGGACCGGCCGCGTGGATGGCCGCCCGGGAGAGCACCACGGGGCTGAGCGTACAGTAGGCCCCGCCGTCGAACACGATCTCGATGTCCTGCGCCAGCGGCGATCCGTCCTGGCGCGCGGCGGTCCGGTGCCGGATGATGCCCGGATGCCGCTTGGTCGTGGCGGCAATGTCCTCCTGCCGGTCGTAGATCAGCCGGACCGGTCGGTTTGCCTTCACGGCGAGCAGCGCGGCGTGAATCGCTACCAGCGACGGGTACTCCTCCTTCCCGCCGAACGCGCCGCCCACCTCCGCCGGGATGACGACGACCTGGGCGGCGGACAGCCCCAGCGCGCGCGTCACGGCCCGGTGCACGTAGTACGGGCACTGCAGGGACCCGTAGATCGTGATCCCGCCGTCCTCCGTCGGCACGGCGATCGCGCCCTGCGGCTCGATGTAGAGCTGCTCCTGCCGCCCCACGCGGAACGTGCGCTCCACGACGACGTCCGCGTCGGCCAGCGCACGGTCCACGTCGCCCTTCTCGATGGTGAGGTGTGCCAGTTCGTCGGTCGCGGACTCCACGTCGAGCACGGGCGCCAGCGCGTCGCATTCCACCCGGAGATGCTGCACCGCCAGGTGGAGCGTGTCGCGATCGGGAGCCGCGATCAGGGCGAGCGGCTCCTCCCGATGGCGGATGTCGCGTGCCGCCAGCGCGGGCTGGTCGTCGCGGATGAGGGCTACGACGTTGTCGCCCGGAATGTCTGCCGCGGTCACGACCACCACCTGCTGCCAGTCGAACGCGGGGTCGAAGTGGATGCGGCGCAGCACACCTCGCGCGACGGTCGAGCGTACCGTCCTGCCCAACCACGCTCCCGGGAAGACGAGGTCGTCGGTGTATCGCGCCCGACCGGTCACTTTCGCACGACCGTCGCGCCGCGGGACCGCCTGACCGATGGAGCCCGCCGGAGACTCGGTTGGTACCGGGATGGCCATAGCCGACGATACGGTGGAGCGAGACGGCTTGACAACCCCCGTGCCCGGCCCGCGAGGGCCTCACGGGTCACCCTTCTCTCCGCATGGGGCATCGGGCAGATTGTGCAGGGGAGCGACACGTCCCGCTCCGCGGGCGGAGGTGGTGATGGCGACGACACTGATCAGCAACGGCACGGTCGTGACGGCCAGCGAGACACGCACGGCCGACGTTCTCCTCGACGGGGCGCGCGTCACGGCGGTCGCTCCCCAGCTTCGCGTGGCGGCGGACCGCGTCATCGACGCCACGGGCCAGTACGTCATCCCCGGTGGGATCGACGTCCACACGCATCTCGACATGCCCTACGGTGACACCGTGTCGTCCGACGATTTCGAGACCGGCACCATCGCCGCCGCACACGGGGGCACCACCACGATCGTGGATTTTGCGGTCCAGGATCGGGGCGGATCGCTGCGCGGCGCTCTGGACGAGTGGCGACGCCGGGCCGACGGCCGGGCGGTCATTGACTACGGCTTCCACCTGATCGTCAGCGATCTCAGTGCCGCGGCCGAACGGGAGCTGGATGCCCTGATCGACGAGGGCGTGACCTCGTTCAAGTTCTTCATGGCGTATCCCGACCGCCTGATGCTGGATGACGGCGCGATCTTCCGGGCGCTGCAACGGACGGCGCACAACGGCGGGCTCGTCACCGTGCACGCGGAGAACGGGGCGGTGATCGAGGTGCTCGTCCGGCAGGCGCTCGCCGAGGGGCACACGGCGCCCCGGTATCACGCGCTTACCCGCCCGGCGCACACGGAGGCCGAGGCCGTCCATCGGGCGATTGCGTTGGCCGAGATGGCCGGGGTACCGATCTACATCGTGCATCTCTCCAGTGCCGAAGGCCTACGGGTGGTGCGCGAGGCGCGCGCCCGCGGGGCGCCCGTGCTGGCGGAAACCTGTCCCCAGTACCTGTTCCTCGACGACGCCCGGTACGCCGCGCCGGGTTTCGAGGGGGCCAAGTACGTGATGAGTCCCCCACTCAGGGCGCGCGAGGGCCAGGCGGCCTTGTGGAACGGTCTGGCCCGCGACGATGTGCAGGCCGTCGCGACGGACCACTGTCCGTTCACGCTCGCACAGAAGGCGGCCGGCACGCGGGATTTCAGCAAGATCCCCGGCGGCGCGCCGGGGATCGAGACCCGGATGAGCCTGATGTTCGATGGCGGCGTACGGGCGGGGCGTCTCTCGCTCAACCGGTTCGTCGAGGTCACCGCTACGGCGCCGGCCAAGATCTTCGGGTTGTGGCCCGATCGCGGTACGATCGCCCCCGGGGCGATTGCTGATGTCGTGGTGTTCGATCCGGAGCGGGAAGTCCGGCTCGACGCCAAGACCCTCCACATGCGGGTGGACTACAGTCCCTACGAAGGAATGGTCGTGAAGGGAGCGCCCGTGGTCGTGATCGCGCGTGGGGAGGTCGTGGTGGAGGACGGGCGCTTTGTCGGTCGGCCGGGCCGCGGGCGCTTCATCCGGCGCGCGCCGCGATCCAGCTAGCGGTGCGCGGCGACCGTAAGGCAGGGGCGACCAGGCGCACCCGCTAGTAGTTGCGCGGGCTGTTCCCGCGTCTCGGCGGGGGCTGGCATGCCACAGGTCCGACCGCCAGCAGGGCGGGAACGTACCGGGTCCTGCGCATCGATCACGGCGGCGTGGTAGGCAGCACGTCGGGCTGTCCCACCGCCGGGAGTGAACCAGCCCCGCCTGACGGACCACCCACCGGGAGATGTTCGGCCCCGGTTGTGACGCAGGTTCCGGTGTGACCCCCCTCACGGAGGACCGAGGGACCCGGACGCAGGTTGCCGCACGCCCATTCCCCAGACAGAACGCCCGTTCACGGGCGGCCGTCTCGGCCGCTGGATGGCGTGTTCGTGAAGGAGGACCGGCCCATGTTCGAAGCGATTCGCTCCTATCTGCCCGCCGAGTGGCAGCGCACCGCCGAGTTTCTCGGCGCGCCGCTATGGTGGGTTCCCGACTGGCAGGCGACCGTGTTGGGGTTCACCCTCACGGGGCAGTCGGTCGGGGAGGTGGCCGTCAAGGCGATCTTCCTTCTGCTCCCCCTCTCCGTGCTCGTGCTCGGCGTGTGGGTGACCATGCTCTCGCTCTATACCCTGCCGTTCCGATCGGAGCGCGGCCGCTATGTCAGCGTGCTGACGCTCACGTGGTGGGATCTTGGCCGCAGCACCTGGTTCTTCTGGGCCGGGGTGGTTCGGCTGGGCGTCGTGCTCACCGGATGGGTATGGGGCATACTCGCCTTGGCGGTGCGGTACATCGTGGGGGCGGTGAAGGGGACGGTCCAGTCACCGTTCCTGCTGCTGGACTGGACGTCGCGCCGGTACTTCAAGCCGGGCGTGCCGTGGGTGGCGTTCCTGCTCACGATCCTCTGGTCCGCGCTCGAAGCGACGATCTTCACCTATACGCTGCTGCCCACCCTGACGGAGGTGCTCGGGGCCATTACGGGCTTCGATCCGAATCCCGCCGTCATGACGCCGATCCTGTGGGTGCTGCTGTTCCTGCTGATCGCCGGGTCGTTCGCCTGCGTGCTGGTGCTCGCCGAGGCCATCCGGCAGCGAGATGCGGGACGCATTCTCCAGATGGTCTTCGTCGAGTTCTTCGTGATGTTCTTCGAGGTTGTGTTCCTCTACCGCGAGCTGATCGACGCCGTGACGCCATGGATCGCGCAGCAGACCAACGGAGACATCCAGCTCGGTCTGTGGTCCACGCTGGCCCTGGCTGCGTTCGGCTGGGTGGGTATCCGCGGCATGACCTGGTTCCTGTTCGGACGGTTCGGCACGCCGGCGCTCATCGCGGTGCTGTCGCGCGAGACGCTGACCCAGGGTGAGCCGCTTGCGGCGGAGGGGCCGCCAGTGCGGGCCAAGCACTTCAAGGACGCGGTGGCCGCGCTACAGACGGAGGTCGACTGGTTCAAGCGCGAGGCGCGACATGTCTTCGAGCTGCTGTCGCTGCCCATCCTGCAGCTGCTCGCCGCGGCCGTGAACTTCGTGATCGTCGTGGTGCGGTCGCAGCCGGTCTTCCGGCTCCCGTTCCGGGACCTGGACGAGGTACTCGCCGCCACGCCGTTCGTGGCGGGAAGTGGCGGGGAGCGACGCCGCAGTGCCAAGGCGTCGTCCGCCGCACCCGTCGCGCCGGCCGTGTCGAGTGGTGGATCGTGAGCGCCCGGCACGCGGTAGTCACGGCGCTTGCCGTCGCGACCGTGGGGGGCTGTGCGCCGTCGCAGTCCGAGACGCCCCCCCGCAATACGCTGGTCGTGGGGGTGGACGTGAGCGGCTCGTTCCGGCGTCAGTATGACGACGCCATCGAGTTTGCGGCCTACTACCTCTACGGGCACCTGCACGGGCTGGGGGGGCTCAAGGTGCCCACGGCCGTCTTTGTGGGATCGGTCGGTGGCGAGCGCGCCGGGGAGGTGAAGTCCTTCCACCCCATCCACGACTTCCAAGGGAAGAGCGTGGAGCAGATCGCCGCGAGCCTGCGCGAGTGGTTCCCGCCGCAGGATCAGGTGACGGACTTCAACACGTTCTTCGATCGGGCGGCGACGCTGGTGAAGCGCCAGAATCTGGTGCTGGCCCCGCTCAACGTCGTCGTTCTGAGTGACGCGGTCCCGGATATGCCCTCCGCCCCCGGGGACACCCTGGGGCCGTTCCAGCAGATCCGGGTCGAGCCGCTCGAGTTCCTGTCGCGCAGCACCACGGTACGGCTCCTCTACCCCTCGCCTACGGTTGCCGTGCGCTGGGAGCGCGGGGTCGAGCGCCGGCGGGTGCGGCTTTGGACGGTCGATGCGCAGGTGATGCTCGGCTGGCGCGGCCAGGTCGCCCTCGGTGTCCCGCCCGAGGGGCAGGATAAGCTGTGGCAGTGGATCGCCGACAACGTGGACTTCCGGGTGCGGGCGCGCGTGCTCTGAGAACCACCTCCCCTGCGGGTCCAACCGCGGGGGCCGAAACCCACAGCGGGGGCGGCACGGCCGCCCCCGCTGTCCTTTCGATCGGTCGCTGGCCGCGAGTTACCGCACCAGCAGCGGCTCGAGGGTCTGCCGCAACCGGAGCTGCAGCCGCGAGCCCGCGAGCCCGCCCGCCATCTGCACCTCGTTGTACCGCGTCACCCGAATCCGCTCGTCCGGCCGGGCCTGCATGTCCACGCCCGGGATCGTGTGGCTGCCGCTGTCCAGGATCCCCTGCGCTTCATACTCGCGGGAGTCCACGTCCACGCGGAACGCCTCGGCCGAGCGCGTCCAGGTGACCGTCAACGGCTGGCTGGCCGGGATGGTGTCTCCGAGCGCGGGGGCGTTGATCGTGTGCGGGCCGATCCCGCCGACGATCACGTTTTCGACCCGGTCGGTGCCCGAGACCACGTCGAGCCGGTAGTCGCCGGACGCGAAGCCGTTGACCGAGGCCACGTAGTCACCCGACCCCACGCCGTCTTCGAGCAGGGTCAGGGTGCCGAGCGCGCCGTTGCGGATGGTGACGGTGGCGCCGGAGACCGGATTCCCCTGCGCGTCGCGAACCTCCACGTCCATGTCGGTGGTGAACCCACCGGGCACGTTCTCGCCGTGGATGTCGGCCGTCACGCGGAGCGTGGCGCTTCCCGTGCCGGGGTTGTTGCGCTCGAGCGCTGGCCCCGTCGCGTCGCCGCAGGCGGCGAGCAGGGCGGCCGCGCCGAGCAGCGCGGATGCTGTGAACAACGGACGCATGCTGGACCTCCTCTGTCCTTCCGTGGTCAGTCGCTTCTCGACGCGCCGGCGGCCCGGATGGTCGCCGCGCGGTCACCGCCTAGGGATGGGCAGGTCTGCCGCCACGGCGGCACCGGCGGATTTGCCGCGCAACACTCTATGGGATGGGGCGTTACCGCGTTGGGAGGGGGATCACATTGGGATCACCCTGTGGCGCCATGGGACAGGTGCCTCGTTTCGAGGCGGTCCGTGCGATCCGGCTGGGCCGCGCGGCGGCCCTTGACGGTGGGCGCGGGTGGGCGCCATTTGGGGGGATTCCCGGGGGCGCTCCTGCCGGAGGGAAGGTCCGCCCCCGGCCGGCGTTCATCCTGTCCTGGAGGTGATGATGCGCGCTGTCGTGTTCATGCTGCTGGCGTTGGCCGTGGGAGTGGTTGACGCCGCGGCGCAGGCGGTGCGGGTGACCGGACGCGTCACCGATCCCGACGGACGACCCGTCCCGAGCGTGCGGGTGGAGGAGCGGGGCACCCTGAACGGCACGAGCACGCGCGCGGACGGGACGTACGAGCTCCGCGTCAGCTCGTCGCAGGCGGTGCTGATGTTCAGCCGGATCGGGTTCCGGCAGCTCGAGCGGGGCGTGGCCGGCGCGGCCTCGGTGGACGTCACGCTGGAGCCGGCGGCCCTCGTGATTGACGCCATCGAGATCGTCGGCAGCCGGCGGGTGAATCGCACGGCGGTCGAGACGCCCGTTCCAGTGGACGTCATTGACGTCGCCGAGGTGACGGCGACCGCCGCGCAGATGGACGTGAACGAGGTCCTGCACTACGTGGCGCCGTCCTTCAACGCCAACCGCCAGTCCGGCGCCGACGGCGCCGACCACATCGATCCGGCCACGCTGCGCGGATTGGGGCCGGATCAGACCCTGGTGCTGATCAACGGCAAGCGGCGGCACCAGTCGTCCCTGATCAACATCTTCGGCTCCCGGGGCCGCGGCAACACGGGCACCGACCTGAATGCCATCCCGTTGTCGGCGATCGAGCGGATCGAAATCCTGCGCGACGGCGCGAGTGCGCAGTACGGGTCCGACGCCATCGCCGGCGTGGTGAACATCGTGCTTAAGTCGTCGGTGGACGAGTTCTCCGGCAGCGCGGCCGGCGGGTTCCACAACGCCAAGCCCCCGTCCGACTTCGCGGTGCTCCGCGCGAATTCGACGGACGGGGAGCAGGTGCAGGTCGGCGGCAACTACGGGATCCGGGTGGGCGACCGGGGCTTCGTCAACATGACGGCGGAGTATCTCACCAAGGAGAAGACCAACCGTCCGGCCGACCCGGCGCAGTGGGACATCTACCGGCGGCAGTTCGGCGACGCGAGCCTCGACAACTTCAGCACGTTCCTCAACTCGCGCGTGGCGCTCGCGGATGACGTCGCGTTCTACGCGTTCGCCGGTTACAACTTCCGCCAGACCGATGCCTTCGCATGGAGTCGGGACCCGGGATCGCCGCGCAACGTGGACGCGATCTATCCCAACGGGTTCGATCCGCGGATCCTGTCGGACATCACCGACCGCTCCCTCACGGCCGGCGTGCGCGCGCGGCTCGGGGCGTGGGACGTGGACGTGAGCAACAGCTGGGGGGGCAACCGGTTCCACTACTTCGTAGACGGCACGGTCAACGCCTCCCTGCTCGAGAAGTCGCCTACCCGGTTCGACGCGGGCGGGTACGCGTTCAGTCAGAACACGACCAACCTTACCTTCTCGCGCCTGTTCCCGGCCGTCGCGTCCGGGCTCAACGTCGCGTTCGGCGCCGAGTACCGCATCGACAACTACGAGATCTTCGCCGGCGAAGAGGGCTCGTATCGCAACTACGGGATCGTCGACTCGGTGATCGGTGGGGTGGTGATACCCGTGGACACGCTCGGCCGGCCGGGCGGGTCCCAGGGCTTCCCCGGGTTCCAGCCCGCCAATGAACTGGACGAGAACCGGGCGAACCTGGGCGCGTTCTTCGATCTCGAGGCCGATCTCACGCCGCAGGTGACCCTGAGCGGCGCCGTGCGATACGAGGACTACAGCGACTTCGGCAACACGCTGACGGGCAAGATCGCGGCGCGGGTGGCCCCGGTACCCGAGTTCGCCCTGCGCGGGTCCGTCAGTACGGGCTTCCGCGCGCCCTCGCTGGCGCAGATCTACTTCAATACGACGTTCACCGACTTCGTGTCGGGCGTCGCGGTGGACAAGATCATTGCGCGCAACAACAGCCCCATCACGCGCACACTCGGCATCCCGCCGCTCAAGGAGGAGACGGCGACCACGGCGAGCGTGGGCTTCGCCGTGCGGGTGGGGGACTTCACCGCGACGGTGGACGGGTACTACGTGGACATCAAGGACCGCATCGTCCTCACCGGCGCGTTCGAGGACACGGATCCGGACATCGGTGCGGAGCTCCAGGCGCTGCAGGTGGGGGCCGCGCAGTTCTTCACCAATGCGGTCGACACCAAGAGCAAGGGCCTCGACGTCGTCCTCGGGTATCGGACGGCGCTGGGCGCCTCACGGGTGGGGGTGTCGTTGGCGGGGAACGTGAACGACATGGAGCTGGGCGACATCAACGTCAGCCAGCAGCTGGTGGGCAAGGAGGACATCTACTTCGGTCCGCGCGAACAGGCGTTTCTGCTGGCGTCGGCGCCCAAGAGCAAGTTCACGCTCACGGTGGACTACGGCGTGCGGTCGCTGGACGCCACGGTGCGGCTGAGCCGCTTCGGCAAGGTGACGCTGGTGGACTGGCTCGATACGGATGACGTGTACGACTCGCGCCTCATCTCGGACGCGTCGCTCCGCTACCGGCTGACGCCGAACGTGGCCCTCACGATCGGCGGCCACAACCTCTTCAACCGGTATCCCACCCAGCAGGATACCGAGACCGAGACGGGCGGCCTGTGGGATGCCGTCCAGATGGGCTTTTCCGGCGCGTTCTACTACGCCCGCCTGAACTTCCGGCTCTGAGCCCGGCAGGGCGGCTGCCGAACGTGCACGGGGGGGATCCGTCAGATTCCCCCGTGCCCGTTGCGGCCCGTGGGACGGATCGCCCGGGGGCTCACGGGAACCGCACCGACCCTTCGCCGCGCAGGGCGAAGACCAGCACGTTGGACCGGCCCGGGTCGGTATCGGGCCCGATGATCCACTGCAGGTCGGGCTGCAGGGCGAAGATCGGGGTGAGCTGCGTCCGGTAGGTCAGCTCGAACGCGAGTTCGGCGGCGCGCGTGGCCTGCCCGGCGTCCGCCTGGAACGCCCGGTAGGGCGCCCCGTTGCGGGCGACGGCCACCGCGAGCCCTAGCTCGTCGTCATGCCGACCCGGCAGCAGGCCCGAGTACACCAGTCCGCCGCCGACGTACGAGCCGAAGCGGTTGACCGCGCTGCGCGCCAGGCCGGCGCGCGCGAAGGCCGTGAGCCCGTCCGCGTGGTGCGGCTCGCGGAACAGCGTGTGCTCCGCGAGGACGTACGCGCCGCGACTCGCCACCGCCGCGCCTCCGTCGAGAGCCGCGGTGCGCGTCGTGTAGAGCCAGCCGCCCAACGCGACTTTCGACGCGTACTGCGCCGCCGTCTCCCCGCGGCCGAGCCGGCGACTCCGGTTCCGGACGTTCACACGGGGCGTGAGGACGGCATCCTCCCGGGGGTGGCCGAAGAGCGCCACCTCCGCCGCGACGAGCGCGCCGTCCTCGCCGCTCAAGTGGACGTGGCGGCCGCCGGGCTCGGCCGGGTCCCCAGGCACGCCGTCGAGAACCGCGGCCTCCACGTAGTACCAGGCCGTGGGGCGCCACTTGAGCCGCAGGCCGAGCGCCGCGACCGGGTAGATCGAGGGACCGTTGGCGCCGCTCTGGCTCAGATCGGGTCCCGTTCCGAACGAGCTGTTCAGAAACAGCCCGGCTGCCTGAATGGCATCGAATTCGGAATTGAGGTCGTACAGTCCCCCCAGCACCGAGAGCCGGCTGTGGAACACGTTCCATTGTAGCCAGCCTTCGAACAACGTCCACCAGGGTTCCACGGCGATGTTGCTCACGCCCTGGGCATCCCCGACGACCTCGCTGGGGTTGTCGCCGCGGTTGGAGATCACGTACAGCAGGCCCGAAAGGCCTGGACGGCCGAGCCGCGCGGCGTTGAAGCGGATCTTGAGGTCGAGGTTGTCCAGATAGACGGCGCGCGACTCAAGACCGCCGCGCGCCGCAGCGAACACGTCGCCCGTGTAGGTGATCTCGAAGCGGAGGGGTGGCGGGACGCTCGGGGCGCCCTGTCCCGTCGCGGTGGGTGCGGCGGCGGCCAGGAGCCCGAGCACGGCCCCCGGCCGGTACCGGCACAGCACTCGAAGTGGCCTCATTGGTGCGGCAAGCTAATGGGGATGCGACGGCGGCGCAGGGGCGCGGTGTCTTCGCCGTCTGGGGACCACGGTCAGAAGGTCAGAGTCACGCCCGACTTGAGCGCCGTGTCGAGCGACGGCACGGTGACGGGCGGCCGGCTGTCGTAACGCAGGTCCAACGCGACGGCCAGGGCCACTGTCCGGGTGACCGCTACGGCGAGGGCGAAGTTCTCGAGCACCCGCACATCGCCGAGGTCGCTCACGTGCGGCTGGATGTACGTCGTGCTGCTGACCACCAGGTTCTCCGCCGCCGTCACCCGCAGCGCCACGTAGCTGCTCGAGCGCACGACGGTCGTCCGCGGGTCGGTTCCGACGGTGTCAGGCAGGTCGAGCCGCTCGTGCTCCACCATCGCCCCCGTGGCTGCCCACAGTCGGGCGTGCGGGTCATCCGCGATCCGCACCCGCACCCCGCCGCCTGCGAGCAGGCGCAGCTCCAGCAGTCGGCGCTCGTCGTAGTTGGCCTGCACGTAGGCTTCCGGTACGAGCCAGGGCCGTAGCGCCATGCTCTGACGCAGATGGGCCAGCCCCGCGTTCGTGAACCGGCTCCCACTCAGCAGCCCGATGCTCCCCTGCCCGACGAAGAACGTGGTCGCGGATCCGGCGACGTAGTCAAGGCGGCCGGCGATGCCCAACTGCACGAGGTCGACGCTGCCCGTCCGGACGGACAGCTCGGCGGCGAGGGTTCCCGCGAGGCCGCTCGAGGGGTCGTCGCGACGGAGCGCCTCGATGTTCACCTGGGCGTGCAGGCGCGGGGCGACGAGCAAGAGGAGCGGCACCAGGAGCCGGAGGCCGCGGGCTGGCCGGCAAGCGCGCGGGCCGACGCTGCGAGACCGCATCGATCAGTTGGCGGCGACGACTCGATTGCGACCGGCGGCCTTGCCGGCGTAGAGACGGCGGTCCGCCACGGCGATCAGGCCCTCGGCATCGGTCGACTCGGCCGGGAACGTCGCGACACCGAGGGTCACGGTGAGGGGTCGCGGCAGACGGGGCGTGACGTCGTGCCCGGCGGCCTCGACGGCGCCGCGAATTCGTTCCGCGAGCCGTGTTGCCACGCCGCGCTCAGTGTGGGGCAGGATGACGGCGAACTCTTCCCCCCCGTAGCGGCATACCAGGTCGGCCGCGCGCACGGTGCGCGTCAGGGTCGCGCTCAGGAGCGTGAGGATACGGTCTCCCTCCTGGTGCCCGAATCGATCGTTGAACTGCTTGAAATGGTCGGCATCGATCAGCAGCAGGCTCAGCGGATGGCCGTACCGCTTGCTGCGCTCGAGCTCCACGGGCAGCATGTCATCGAAGTACCCGCGGTTGAATACGCCCGTCAGCGCGTCGCGCATCGAGAAGCGCTGCAGCTCGGAGACCTTGCGGCGCAGCTCGAGCTGGGCCACGACCTGGCGGGCGAGCGCTTCGAGCGCGGCCTGCTGCTCGGGCGTGAGCTCCCGCGGTATTCGATCGATCACACAGAGGGTGCCGAGGGCGTGTCCCTCCGGCATGCGCAGCGGGGCACCGGCGTAGAACCGGATGTTCGGATCGCCCAGCACCAACGGGTTGCGGGCGAAGCGATCGTCCTGCGCCGTGTCCTCGACGACCAGGGTGCCCGGGCCGGCGATGGCGTGCGCGCAGAAGGCGACATCCCGGGGGGTCTCCTGCGGGTCGAGCCCGATGCGTGACTTGAACCACTGCCGTTCCTTGTCGATCAGGCTGACGAGGGCGATGGGGGTACCGCAGATATGGGAGGCCAGGAGCGTCAGGTCCTCGTACGCCTGCTCCGGCTCCGAATCCAGAATATCCAGCGCTCGCAGGGTCTCGAGCCGCTCCGGCTCGTCCGGCGGGATCGGTGGCTGGGGATACGCGCCACCGGCTCGATGACGACGATTCAGAGCGGCCATGCTGCTCCCTTCGTGGTCGCCGGGTGGGCGGGTGGTTCGGTCAGGCGAGCCGCCGGAAAGGGCCCTCGCGTCACCTCTCACTCAACATAGTGCGCGATCCGATCGTGCGCAGGGCACGCGCCCGGCCGGCCGACTGGCGTCGCTCGGACGCGGCGCTCAGTTTGTTCCTGTCCGGGACGTTGGCTTCTCTCGCATGCACGGGTGCGTCGATGACGGCGAAGTCGGCTGTGGCGGTCGCAGTGGTGGGCACGCTCCTGATCCTGTCCGTGCCGCTGCCCGCGCCGCTCCCGGAAGACGCGCCGGCCCGCGGCGCGGTGTTCGCGTGGGATCGGGATGCGTACTGGCGGTCGCTGGAGGCGGCGTTCACCCGCCTGCGCACCGCCGAGTGTGCCGAAACGGCGAGAATCACCGCGGTGGAGATCACCGCGCTCGCTGCCCTCACGGACGGCCTGCGCGGCCGCGTGGCGTTGCCGACCGACCCGGTGTTCGATCGCCTGGAAAGAGGCCTGTTCGAGGTGGGCCCCGCCGTTGCGGCCTGCCCGGACCAGTTGGCCGCGTACGTGGCGCTGTACGGCCGCATGCGCGTGATCGTCAAGGAGCAGTCCCGCGAGTGGGACGTGGGTTCGGTGGTGGTTCGCGACCGCCTCTATCGGTCGCTCTACGGCGGCCGGGCCGCGGTCGAGGAAGTGATGCTCCAGCACCCCGAGCGCATGGCGGCGCTTCGTCGCGGCGTGGACGAGCCGTCACGCACGCCGTCGGCCGAGATCCAGGGGGTTCGCGTGCACTCGGGCGACATCGTCGTCTCCCGCGGCGGCTACCCCACGTCGGCCCTGATCGCCCGGGGCAACGACTACCCGGGGAACTTCTCCCACGTGGCGCTCGTGCACGTCGACGATGCCTCGCACGACGTCTCGATGATCGAGGCTCATATCGAGCGCGGTGTCACCGTGACCACGGCCGACCAGTACCTGCGCGACAAGAAGCTGCGTCTCATGCTGCTGCGCCCGCGCGCGGACCTCCCGCAGCTCGCCGCCGATCCGATGCTCCCGCACCGGGCGGCGTCCCGCATGCTGGCACGCGCGCGGGGTGGGCACATTCCCTATGACTTCGCGATGGACTATACCGATCCTTCCCGACTCTTCTGTTCGGAGGTGGCGTCGACCCCCTACCGCGAGCTCGGCGTCACGCTGTGGACGGGGATCTCCACCATTTCGGCCTCCGGCCTGCGCCGGTGGCTGGCGGCGTTCGGCGTGCGGCACTTCGCGACGCAGGAGCCCTCGGATCTCGAGTACGATCCGCAGCTGGTGGTGGTCGCGGAGTGGCACGATCCGGCGACGTTGGCGCAGGACCACATCGACAACGCGGTGGTGGACGTGATGCTCGAAGGGGCCGAGCGCGGGGACGCCCTGACGTTCGCGTGGTATCGCCTGCCGGTGGCGCGCGTGCTCAAGGCGTACAGCTGGATGCGGACGCGGTTTGGCGGCGTGGGCCCGATTCCCGAAGGCATGGCGCCGGCCGCGGCGCTGCGGCACGCGTCGTTCTCGACGCGGCAGCGACGGCTGGCCGAGCGCGTGCGGCGGGAGGCCGAGGTGGTTGCCGCGACGCGGGGATATCAGCCCCCGTACTGGGTGCTGCTGGCGCTGGCCCGCGACGCGGCGTCCGGCGGTAGGCGGTGAGGCGGGGGCCGGCGCCGCCGACCCCCACCCGTGGACGTCACGGCTGCGGTGAATCCTCCTGCCGGGCGACCGTGACGTCGGGCTGTTGCCAGCCGTCGATCCAGCTCGCGAACTCCTGGGCCAGGACGGCGAGGTCCACCGGGACGGCCAGCGGGTCGTCCGTTCGACCCTCCACCCGCGCCAGGTTCGCCGCGGCCTTGACGTGCGTGCTGTCGGCAGCCACGGCGCGGCGATAGGTCTCCGCCGCCAACGTGAACCGCCCCGTGTGCTCCAGCGCCATCCCGAGGTTATTGAGGAAAGTCGTGACTCCGCTGTCCAGCGCCACGGCGCGCGCCAGCGGGTAGAGCGCCTCCTCGGGCCAGCCCTCCGTGAGGTAGAGCAGCCCGAGGTTGTTCATGGACCAGGCGTCGCGGTCGTTCAAGGTGATCGCGTGCCGATAGGCGTCCACCGCCTCGTCGATCCGGTCCAGCGCCCCCAGCGCGCGGCCGCGGAGTCGGTAGGCGACGTGCGACAGGGAGTCGAGCGCCAGCGCGGAATCCACGCGGGTGAGTGCTTCCGCCGGTCGCCCGGTCTCGAGCAGGACGCGCGCGAGGTTGAGGTAGCTCTTCCCGTGCGTCGGATCGAGCGCGAGCGCCCGCTCGAACGCCTCCTCCGCGCGCGCGGGGTTCAGGCTCTTCCAGGCGGAGAGCCCCAGCATGTAGTGCCCCCAGGGGTTCTCCGGCTTCGTCTCGACGTAGGTCGAGAACAACTGTACTGCTTCGTTGTACCGCCGGCCTCGGAAGGCCGCCTCGGCTTCGTCGTAGGTGACGACGCG